>CBFDBW010000413.1:0-2957 GCA_965603145.1 uncultured Syntrophobacterales bacterium | reverse complement strand
GATGTCCGACAACTATTTTCCCCTCCCCTGCTATAGACTGTGTCGCAATTCCATTTGCCCGTCATTCCGGACGAGTCCACCGTTGGTGGACGAGATCCGGAATCCAGAAAATGTTTATAATATCAGCCTCCTCTGGATCCCGGCTCGCGTCCCGCCTTGCGAGACTTGGCCGGGATGACGAATTGTGATACAGCCTATGAAGATAAATTTATCCTTGCCTGTTGCCCTATACACAGAGCGGCACAAGATTTTCTTGGTCAATGGACTAACCTGCTTTATTATTGTCGAAGTAATACTATGAAGGACAGGAAAGACTTAGTATGCCGAAATTTCCACTAGCCATGGCTTTTCTAGCTGCGCTTTTGTTTGGGGCGGCAACACCTGCAAGTAAGAAATTATTGCAGACACTGCCCACTTTTCAGCTGGCCGGGCTGCTCTACTTGGGCGCAGCCCTCGGGGTTATCCCGCTGATAGTCAAGGAGAGGAAGTTTTCTTGGCCGTGGAAATTGGATCGTAAGACGGCTCTTCGCCTCCTGGGGGCCATTAGTTTGGGTGGTGTCGTCGGACCGGTTCTTTTACTCTTCGGCCTCAAACTCGCGTCATCTGCTTCGGTGTCCCTTTGGCTCAATCTGGAACTCATTGCCACCGTTCTTTTCGGATATCTTGTTTTTCGCGATAAGCTGAGCACTCACGCCTGGGTGGCCACCGTGGGAACACTGGCAGCAGCAACGCTCTTGTCCATATCCGAGGGCTACGCCGGCGTGCAAGCAGGTCTCCTGGTAGCCTTGGCCTGTTTTTGCTGGGGCTTGGATAATCACTTTACCGCTTTGATCACTGGCATCACCCCTGCACAGACCACCTTTTGGAAGGGGTTGGTTGCAGGTATTATCAACCTGGTTATCGGCTTGCAATTAGATGTGTACACTGCCACAGTCTCTTTGACTGCTGCGGCTCTTTTCGTTGGTGTTTTCTCCTATGGCATAAGCCTCCTACTCTACATCACCTCAGCCCAAAAACTTGGTGCCACTCGAAGTCAGATCATCTTCTCCAGTGCGCCCTTCTTTGGGGTCATCTTGGCCGCAACTTTTCTTAGAGAATCTATCTCGTTGGCTCAAATTATCGCCACCTTGGTTATTGTAATCTCCTTGGTGTTTCTCTTCTTTGAACAACACTTGCATGCGCATTCACATGAAGCTACTGTGCATGAGCACTGGCATAGGCATGACGATGGCCATCACGATCATTTGTTCCCGGGAACGCCGCGCGCCACCTACCACAGCCACCGGCATGAACACAAAGCAATGACCCATTCTCATCCACACTGGCCTGACCCTGATCATAGACACGATCATAATGAAGATTGAAGATTGTAGATTGAAAAAAGCTAGTAAGCATGAAATTCCGAAATCCGCAATTTACTCTATGCTCTACTTGTCCTGAGCCTGTCGAAGGATGCCCTATGCTCTATGCCTTCTCCAATCTAAAATCTAAAATCTCCAATTTGAAATCCCCTTGACTATATCAGTGAAGATGGTAATAATTTTAGAAACGTGGGTAGAAGCCCATCTACTAAAAGGGTCTTGATTCGTTAGTAGGTCACGAAGGCTTATTTGAACTCTGAAGGGTTAGGGCTCGATAAGCTTGTGTGACCTTTTTTGTTGAGTTGAACATTCCCGAACAACGGTTGAGGATTCAACTATGCATATATCTGAAGGAGTACTATCTGCCCCTGTGCTTGTTACTGGAGCGGCTCTCACGGCAGCAGGTGTAGCGGTGGGGTTAAAGAAGATGGATTATGAGAAGATTCCCCAGGTGGCGGTATTGACCTCGGCTTTTTTTGTGGTCTCCCTCATCCGGGTGCCGGTCGGCCCTTCCGCTGTGCATCTGGTATTAAACGGCTTGTTGGGACTCGTTCTCGGGTGGGCAGCGTTTCCGGCTATTCTCGTAGGGGTTGCTCTCCAAGGGCTGCTCTTCCAGTTTGGGGGATTGACCACTCTGGGCGTCAACACCTTTATCATGGCCATGCCTGCCATTCTCTGCTACTACCTCTTTGGCCGGGGTATTGCCCACAAACACTCAGGTGTGGCTATGGCCCTAGCTTTTGCCTGCGGCTTCTTTGCGATCTTGCTTAGTTCTCTATTGTTGGCGCTTTGTCTGATATTCACAGGCGAGTCCTTTCTCCAGGCAGCTAAGGTTCTTGTGCTGGCGCATCTTCCTGTGATGGTTCTCGAGGGAGTAGTAGTAGCTTTTTGCCTGGCTTTTCTCATGAAGGTCAAACCCGAGCTCCTTGGAGCAACTCATGCTGCTGGATAGGAAGCCCCGTCTAAGCTGGGGAGTTACCCTAACCGTATTGGCCCTCGGCATAGCCGTGTATTTGCCAATGGTCTCTCAAGTCTGGGCCCATAAGGTGAACGTTTTCGCCTGGGTTGAGGGGGACACGGTTTTTGTGGAAGGCTATTTCCCCGGCGGGAAAAAGTCACAAAACTCATTGGTGGAGGTATTCAATCCTGCTGGCACCAAACTCTTGGAAGGCAGAACAAACAAAAAGGGTGAGTTCTCTTTTAAGATCCCGGAGAGGACCGATTTGAAGATAGTCCTCACCGCCAGCATGGGACACAAGAATGATTTCATTGTTCCAGCAAGCGATTTTCAAGAAGTGGAATCATTACCATCCAGTCCGGCACAGTCGTTCGCAGAGAGTGCAAAGGATTCATCCGCACATCCCGCTGACCTGAGCCAGTTGGAAGGAATGATCGACAGAGCTCTGGACCGGAAACTTGCCCCGGTGATCAAACTCATCCGCGACACCCGCAAAGAGGGCCCCACTATCACGCAAATCGTGGGCGGGATAGGATATATTTTCGGTATTTTTGGGGTCTTTATGTATTTCAAGAGTAGGAACAAAAAAAGGAGTCAGGAGTCAGGAGACAGGAGTCAGGAGGGGTAGATTTTCCTTG
>CBFDBW010000412.1:0-2960 GCA_965603145.1 uncultured Syntrophobacterales bacterium | reverse complement strand
GTGGTAGCTACTTTGCCATGATCCAGAAAATCATCCAGGGTGGCGGGCGGCAGCGTATTGACCGTGTCAGGTCCAATGAGGCTATCCACATAGAGGGTATCGGGGTAAGCAGGATTCTTGCTGCTGGTACTGGCCCACAGGGGGCGCTGCACCCGAGCGCTTTCAGTGGCTAACTTCTTCCAGCGTTCGGAGCTGAAGATTTCGCGGAAGCGACTATAGGCAATTTTGGCATTATCAATGGCGATCTTGCCTGGTATCTCAGTGTTACCAATCTCTTCAAGGGCCTTATCCACAGCGGTATCAACCCGACTGATGAAAAAAGAAGCCACGGATGCCACTCTGCCTACATCACCGCCCGCCAATGTCAGCTTTTCCAACCCGGCAATGTAGGCGGTGGCCACAGCCTCGTATTGCTCGAGCGAGAAAATCAAGGTAACGTTGACATTTACACCCTCACCGATGAGGGCTTCGATAGCTGGTATGCTGGCGGGTGTGGCCGGCACCTTGATCAGTACGTTCGGTCGCTCCAGTGAAGCGAAGAGACGGCGTGCTTCAGCAATGGTGGCCTCGCTGTCGTGAGCCAGCGCCGGATTTACCTCGAGGCTCACATAGCCATCAGCACCCCCACTCTTTTCGTAGACCGGACGCAATATGTCAGCTGCGCTCCGGATGTCGGCCATAGCCAGGTCCTCATATATTTCTGCCACCGATCTTCCATCACGAACCAGACGATTCAAATCTTCATCGTAATCAGCACTCCCAGCAATGGCCTTTTCAAAGATGGATGGATTGGAGGTGACCCCCCGCAGCCCCTGGTCAACCAGTTTTTGTAGTTCGCCGGAGGCAATAAGGGAACGGCTTATGTAGTCGAGCCAGATAGACTGGCCCAGTTCAGCTAATTCATGCAGTTTTGTCATTTTCATCCTCCAAGCAAAGTAACTGTAATTTTGTATTATATCCGAAGAATTTGATTGATGAATTATAGTCGATGCTCGGCCGGTTTTCTTACCGCCGCTTTAAAAGACTAATCGGATTTTAACAGGGAGCCGCGTCGCAACCAAAGGTTGCTCCTACAAGGAACACATCAATGAATCTACTACTATAGGAGCAAGCTCCCTCCGGGCCCTAGGCCCCTCTGGGCGGGAGGCTGCTTGCGATAAGAATTAGAATTTCCTCAACCGTGGCAGGAAATTTCTTGACACTACTAGAAATAATGCAGAAATTGAGGAGAAAAAGCTGGAATTGTGGAATATAGGAATGTTGGGCTAGTAGTTTTATTTCCAGTATGCAAAAATTCCAGCATTCCATGTCCTTAGCAAAACTACTAAGTGCAAGGAATATCAGGTCTTCCATGTCTTTTGATAACCCCGGAAAGCTGTTGGGAGGCTAACATGCTGCGGCTAAAACCCAGATCCTCGAGCGGGAGCTTTTCCCCAAAAACTAGGAAGATCAACCTCAAGAGAATACAGAAGGAGGAGTTTGACCTTGCCGTGATTGTGGGAGGTATTACCGGGGCGGCCATAGCGCGAGACGCTGCCTTGCGCGGCATGAAAATAGCCCTCATAGAAAAGGCGGACTTTGCCAGCGGCACCAGCAGCAAGTCTTCCAAGATGATACACGGCGGGTTGCGTTATCTGCAACAATTGGACATTGGTCTGGTGAAGGAATCTTTATCCGAGCGGGAGAAACTTCTGCACCTGGCCCCGAACCTGGTGTATTCTGCCCCCTATCTGATCCCAATTTACTCAGGCTGGAAAAAGCGGCTCGAGATGCATATCGGTCTATTCGGCTACGATCTTTTGGCAAGCGATAGCTCTTTAGGGCGTCACCGCAACCTGTCGCCTGATGAACTTTTGCATGAAGAACCTCTACTGCGGAAGGAAAATCTCTCCGGGGGGTTCATCTATTACGACTGCCTGGTAAATGATGCTCGCCTTACCCTGGCCACGGTCAAATCAGCCCACGAGTGCGGTGCCGTGGTGGCCAATTACACTCAAGCACTTGGGTTTGACATCGGCAAGGAGCCTTTCAATGCAGTAAGATTTCGCGAGGTAATGAAACGCAAAGAGGGGGTGATTCGCGCCCGAGTTGTAGTGGTTGCTGCTGGACCTTGGACGGGAGAACTGTTCAAACTCCACTCCGAACCCGGCCCTGCTATACGACCGACCAAGGGCGTTCATCTGGTCTTTCCTGAAAGCCGACTCAAAGTAAACAAAGTGCTGGCTGTGCCCACTACGGACAAACGCTTAGTATTTGTGGTACCTCTCGAACAGTTTACTTATGTGGGAACCACTGATACTGATTATTCCGGCTCGCTGGATAAGATCTTGGTGGAAGCTGCCGACGTCGATTACCTTCTCGATGTACTGAACAATTGTTTCCCATCAGTTAATCTTGGCCCAGATGATATAGTGTCTTCCTGGGCGGGTCTCAGACCCTTGATAATGGAGGAGGGTGATCCATCAAAGGTCAGCCGTGACCACTATATCGGTTTATACGATGATGGACTTGCTGTCATTGCCGGAGGGAAGCTTACAACCCACCGCACCATGGCACAAGACCTGATTGATCAAGTGCTGGAGCGCTATGCACATCGGCTGGAGGGTGGATTTCAGGCCTGCACCACTGACGAGGTACCGCTGACGGGTGGGGAGATGATCGATTATCCCTCCTATCTCAGAGCCCAATCCCTTGGTCTCAAGGGCCGATGGGGGTTATCTTTGACAAGTATAGAGCACCTGATCAACAGTTACGGTCGCAATCACATGGAGGTCCTGGCTCTGGGTTTGAGTGATCGGTTGCTCTTGGAACAATTGGGTCCAGGCTCTCGGGTAATCAAAGCCCAGGTCATTTATGGGGTAGAGGATGAGATGGCCCTCACTCTCGAAGACTTCATGAGCAGGCGGACAGATCTGTTACACTTCAACGGCGGAGGTGGATTGGAGGTGGTTGCAGCCAAA
>CBFDBW010000411.1:0-2962 GCA_965603145.1 uncultured Syntrophobacterales bacterium | reverse complement strand
TTCTTCAACTGTTTACCCTTCACCGTTTACTCGCTTTTACGCTTTGCTCTATGCCTGTTGCCTTGCGCCCTGCACCCTGCGCCTTTTTTTAACTCCCCACCCCCAACCACAGGATAAAGGTGACAGCAGAAACAAGTGTGGTTATGGAAATGGCTGCTGTTGCCAGGTCGGCATCTCCAGCCATTTCAGAGGCCATAACATAAGATACGGTAGCAGTAGGAGAGGCCAAAAGGATAAGAGCAGGGAGATACTCGATTCTGTCAAGATTCAGAAAGTGAAAAAAAGCCAAACCCAGTGCCGGCAAGAGGATCAACTTGAGGATAGAAATCAGGGTTGTCACCCGCAATTGCTGTCGCATCTGGGCGAAAGATACAGAAGTGCCGATCACCAGCAGAGCCAAAGGCAAAGCCATACCGCTCAAAATACTCAGACTGCGGTCCAAAATCACCGGTAGGTGCAGTCCTGCAAAAGAAAAAGCCATACCAGCCATGGCGGAGATGATTACAGGATTCAGCAATATTCTTCGGAGCAAAGAAATTACGGATGGCTTCTGTTCGGGCTCTTTGTTGAAACGACTGAGTGCCACCACCGCCAAAAAATTCTGCAACAGCATGACGAAACCGGCGAGGATGCTGGCTCGCGTGAGGCCCTCGTCACCGAGGAAATAAAAGGCCACAGCTAAACCAATGTAACCGAGATTGCCATGGAAGCCACATTGTAAAAATGTCCCCACCCGGTAACGTGGAAGTTTAATGCCCCGCGCCAGAACTAATCCTGCCAGCGATACAATTAATAAGGGCGATAGGGTAGCCGCCACCAGCACCAGTCGGAAGTGTTCGGCCATCTCTGCGGTAGCTATCTCTCGAAAGATCATCGCCGGTATGGCAACATAGTAAACAAGCCGGTTGGCGGGTTTGAGAAAGCCCTCCTGCATGAAATCCAGGCGACGCAAGCTCCAGCCCAGGAAGATAATCACAAAAATAGGCAATATTGTTTTAAGAATGTCAGCCATAAGACCATTTTGGCGGGCGCAGCCTGCGATGAGTTCGGCCGTGTCGAGGCCCACCCTGCCGTTCTCTCTCTGGTAAGAAAGACACTACGGCAGAAAATGTGAGCATTCTAGCACGTACGTCTTCACCTGAGAATTAAGAAACAGGTCGATCAGCAGCTTAGTCAGAGATCAAACGTCAGAGGACAGAAAATCGAGTGTAAAAACCGAATAATTTGACTATTTGAGCACTGAACGATTTGAACGACTCCCAGTCTCGCCCGATCTCCTGTCTAGCTCTTCTCGCTCCATAAGCGCTTCGCGCTTATGGCTGGACAACACCTGGAGCTTTTGATAAGAGTAGTTTTTGAATATCCCTCATATTTCACGAGACCGTGTTACCAGAGGGTGAAATACGCGGGTTAAGAGTCGGGACGTGGCTCAGCCTGGTAGAGCGCTGCGTTCGGGACGCAGAAGTCGCTGGTTCGAATCCAGTCGTCCCGACCATGAAAACGAAGGGGCTGACCAATGTGGTCAGCCCCTTTTTCTGCTAAAGATTTGTCAATCAATTTGTTCGAGGAATGAGAGATTTCTGGTGAGATTTGTTTCATAAGATATTTGCTATTAAACGGCCGGGAAGCTTGTCATCATTTTCCTGTCGCCACGGCTGGAGTGACCACAGTCACCTTCGTACCACGGTGTGGGCGAGATAGGTCTCCTTCATCAGTCACTATGACGTAATCCGCACCCTCACCTCCGGAATCTATCCACCTTCTGAAAAACTCTTGTATACGATCTCAATCCACTGACTCGTTTTGAGAAGTCCATTTCCCCACATTGCCCACTTTTTCGGCAGCCCTTGGGCCTGTATCTGTCTCAAATTCTTGCCTGCGGCCATACGCTGATTAATGATTTTCGTGGTCTCCACCAGCATCTCATGAAATGCCTTGAGATCCTTAATATCCGATAATGGCCCATGCCCTGGTATGATTTTCACATCCCTAGGGAGTCTGTCCAGGATTGACTCTACGTTTTTTATGTAGCCTTTAACATCGCCCCCACTACCTAGATCCACAAAAGGGAACATTCCCGAAAAGAGCAGATCTCCAATATGGACCACATTTGAGCCCATGAAGAAGATTACACTGTCACTGTCTGTATGTCACTCTGGGAGATGAAGCACGCGGATTTCTTCATCATTAAAGTGCACGGACAGCGAATGGTCGAAGGTGATCACCGGTAAGGCTTCGTTGGGGGCAGGCTCCGAAACCATATTGAACATCTCGATGACCTGGCGGGTTTGGAGACGCTTGCGTACGTTTGTGTGTGCAATGATGGTGGCTTCTTTGCCAAACTTCGCGTTTCCCCCAGTATGGTCACCGTGCCAGTGGGTATTTAGCAAAAATCTTAGTTTGCCTTCGCCCAACTTCCCTAGAGCAGCCCGGATTTTATCTGCAAGCGGGGCAAACTGATCATCGACGATCAGCAGACCGTCTGCACCAACGGAAACTCCAATGTTGCCCCCGGCACCTTGGAGCATGTAAATGTTTCCTGAAACGTGAATTGTTTTGATTTGAACCTTACCGTAGTCTTGAGCAAAGCTCACGCTTGTTAACAGAAAGAGAACGACTATTGTGACTATGTATTTAAGAGATTTCATTGTTGCTCCTTTGTTTCAATAGCGGATACTCAATAATTTCAATTACCAGAAACAACCAATGGTTCGAATAATTATAAAGCTAATACGAGATGAGCCAATGTCAATACGGAATTTGAGCAGGCCCTAACTCCCGTTGTTTACGAAATGCCTTCTACGAACGCGGATATTATCGTCCGTCCTCTAAGCTCCAACCCACGGCGTACTGTTCAAGTACCACCCGGGTCTGAGCCCTTCCGGCTGCCTATGGCACGCTAATTTTCGCGGCCTCGCGACACCAATTCGGAAATAATCCGGACTAAATACTGAGGTAGGTA
>CBFDBW010000410.1:0-2979 GCA_965603145.1 uncultured Syntrophobacterales bacterium | reverse complement strand
AAATCTCTGGTTCCCGTTCTTACGGTGAATCCCTATAGGAGACGTGTGGTGTGAAGCGTAGCAACTCGCATTTTTCGCTCAAAACACATGGCTATCTAGGTCTATGTCGCTTCTGCGCTCCCAGAAAGCTGATGGATAAAACCTCATGGGAATTTACAACCTAGATAAGATATTCAGGCCCGAATCCATTGCGGTGATCGGTGCCAGCGAGAAAGATCGCAGCATTGGTTCTGCCCACATCCTCAACCTGATCCAGGGTGGATATCAGGGAAAGATCTTCCCGGTTCATCCCCACTATACCAGGATACATGGACTTAAGGCCTATCCGTCCATTTCGAGGATAAATCACGCAGTTGATCTTGCCATCATTGCTATCCCTATTTCCAGCGTACCTTCGGTGATAAGGGAATGCATCCAAGTAGGAGTAGGTGGGGCTATTGTTGTTTCTGCGGGGGGCAAAGAGACTGGATCTCAAGGCCGGGAAATAGAAGAAAGAATTAGGCGGGAAGCAGAAATTGGACGACTTCGAACCATTGGTCCAAACTGTCTCGGGATCATTTGCCCGGGCAGAAAGCTTAACGCCAGTTTCGCGGTTCACATGCCCCACCCGGGAAAGGT
The DNA here is from genome assembly GCA_965603145.1 of uncultured Syntrophobacterales bacterium. GTDB lineage: Bacteria > Desulfobacterota > Syntrophobacteria > BM002 > BM002 > BM002. The sequence continues at coordinate 2,361 of CBFDBW010000410.1, read as the reverse complement.
TGCTTTTATTTCACAAAGCGGAGCCATCTGCACCGCAATTCTTGATCTTTCACTGAAGGAAGAGATCGGTTTCAGCCACTTTGTAAGCATCGGCTCCATGTTGGATGTTGATTTTGGCGATTTAATCGACTACCTGGGAAATGATCCTGAGGTGAATAGTATTCTTCTCTACATTGAGAGTCTAACCAATTTCCGCAAGTTCATGAGTGCTGCAAGGGCAGTTTCCCGAGTCAAACCTATCGTGGTCTTAAAAGCCGGGAGAAGCCCGGCTGGGGCCAGAGCTGCCGCCTCCCACACTGGAGCCATGGTGGGAGAAGATGGTGTCTACGACGCAGCCTTCAAGCGAGCTGGGATTGTTCGGGTGAACACCATTGGGGAACTGTTTGACTGTGCAGAACTCATGGCCAAACAACCCCGCCCCAGAGGCTCTCGACTTGGGATTATTACCAACGCCGGGGGTCCAGGAGTGATGGCGGCAGATGCTCTTGCAGAATATGGTGCGGAGCCTGCCACCTTGAAACCGGAGACCATAAGCAAATTGAATGAAGTTTTGCCCCCCTTCTGGAGTCACTCCAATCCCATCGACGTGTTAGGAGACGCCTCTCCCGAACGTTATGCCAGAGCGGTGGAAATTTGCCTTTCGGCAAAGGAGCTGGACGGAGCACTCCTCATTCTTACTGCCCAGGGCATGACCGACCCCACTGGAGTGGCAGAAAAACTGGCTCAGACCCTCAGAGGGAAACCCTATCCTGTTTTCACTTCGTGGATGGGCGGTATGGATGTGGAAAAAGGACGGGACATTCTCAACCACGCGGGAATTCCAACCTACGATACTCCGGAACAGGCCGTTCGTGCTTTTATGTACATGTATGAGTATTCTCGCAACTTGAAGATGCTACAGGAGATTCCACCAAAGCTTTCCCATGAGCTCAGCTTCGATCGCGATCGGGCCCAGGCTGTCATAGAGCAGGGTTTAAAGAGGGAAAATGGCTTACTTACAGAATTGGAGTCCAAGGAGCTTCTCACTGCCTATGGTATTCCAGTGACCCGAACTGAACTTGCCACCTCAGTTGAAGAAGCCGTCCAGCTGGCTCAACAAATAGGATATCCGCTGGTCATGAAGATTCACTCAGGTGAAATTACCCATAAGACGGAAGCGAATGGGGTGCAGCTAGATATTCGTGATGAAGATAAGGTTCGCGAAGCACACCGGAATATCCTGGAAGGGGCTCGCGCCTACAATGCGCAGGCCAAAATTCTGGGGGTCACGGTGCAACCAATGATACAACGTCCGGACTATGAGATCCTTCTGGGAGCCAAGAGAGACGAGAACTTTGGTCCGGCAATTCTGTTTGGAATGGGGGGAATACTCACAGAGATTTTGGAAGACCAGGCCATTGGCCTCCCACCTTTAAACCGCTCTCTGGCCAGGAGGCTCATGGAAAGCACTCGGGTTTACTCGCTTCTCCAGGGCTATCGAAACAAGCCAGGCGTAAATCTCGAGCTTCTGGAAGAAATGATCATTCGTCTTTCCCAATTGGTAGAGGATTTTCCGGAGATAGTTGAGCTGGACATGAACCCTGTCATAGTGCATGAAGGGAGGCCGTGTGCGGTAGATGCTCGAGTCATTCTCAAGCCTTCCGAGGTGCCGGCCCCGCTCCATCTGGTCATCAGTCCATATCCGGCGCAATATGAGTCCCAGACAGTCGTCAAGGATGGACTTGCCGTTTTCATTCGGCCCATTAAGCCGGAAGATGCGCCCCGACTAGTGGATCTTTTCAACACTTTGTCACCCACGAGCATCTACTACCGGTTCTTTAGTCCTATGAAGACCCTTCCCCATAGCATGCTAGCGCGATTTACTCAAATCGACTATGACCGTGAGATTGCCCTTGTGGCTCTGGAAGAGGGCAAACAGACGGAAAGGATTCTAGGAGTGGCACGGGTGATCGGTGATCCTGACGGTAGAAAAGCTGAATTTGCAGTACTGGTGGGAGATCACTGGCAAGGAAGAGGGGTGGGAGCTAAGCTTTTGGAGAAATGCCTCCGCATTGCTAAAGAACGTGGAATTGAAACTATATGGGGCATTGTTTTGCGGGAAAACACCCAGATGCTGGCACTGGGTAGAAAACTGGGATTTAACGTATCAAAAACAGATGAACCCGGTGAATTGGAATTAACCATTGATCTCAGATCACTTGATCTCGTAGGGCGGAGGAGCCAAAGCAGATTCAGGATGCAAGCTCACTCTGACGAGCTTAATCTGAGTAGCATGAAAGGAGATTGACATGGGTAAATACAAACACAGAATTCTGTTGGCAGTGGATGGTTCGGATCAGGCTTTTGAGACAGTGCGCTATG
>CBFDBW010000409.1:0-2988 GCA_965603145.1 uncultured Syntrophobacterales bacterium | reverse complement strand
AGGAAACCCTGAAAACCGGCCTTTCCGCCCACGCTATTCACGAGCATTTGGACCGCCAAAACAGGCCCTGTTACCTCGAGGTATTCACATACCCCTTAAAGGACAATTATGACCAGGTGGACATGGTTTTTGAGTTTTATCGTGATATTACGGATGACCTCGAGTCGCGGCTAGAGACGAAAGCGAGGCAGGTCAGAAAAGATTTGGCCAGACTGGTACACGAAGACAAAATGATTGCCCTGGGCAAATTGGTTGCCAGTAGCGTCCACGAGATCAATAATCCCATCGCTGGCATACACACCCTGGCCAAACTAATGCTACGTACCTTAGACGAGGATCAACTGGAAGCGGAGCAGCTTGAAGAGTTCCGCCGCTATCTGGAACTTGTTGCTCATGAGTCCTCCCGCTGTGGCCAGATTGTATCCAATTTGCTTTCTTTTTCTCGCCAGAAAGAGATGGAACGTCGTCCGGTCGAGATCAATGATATCATCCGCTCAGTAATACTTCTTTGCCAACATCGAATGCAGCTCCAAAACATTGATATCCAGGAAGAGTTGGATCCTGACCTACCCGAGATAACTGGGGATTACAATCAAATCCAGCAATGTATTATGAACGTGATCTTCAACGCCATGGAGGCCATGCCCGATGGGGGCAAATTGACCCTAGGCACCTCTTTCAAGCGTAAGAACCGTATGGTCCACATCAACATTAGTGACACTGGTTGCGGCATTCCCGAGGAGAATCTTTCCATGATTTTCGAGCCTTTCTTTTCAACCAAGGAGGAAAGCCAGGGGGTCGGTCTCGGGCTCTCTGTGGTTTATGGAATCATTCGGGAACACCAGGGCAATATCTACGTGAAGAGCGAGGTGGGCACGGGCTCGACCTTCACCATCCGCTTTCCCGAGGGTCAGAAGGACTTCTAAATTTTAGATTGCAGATTGTCGATTGCAGATTTTCTGATTTATTCCCTGACACCTGAAACCTCGATACAAGAAGGAGCGACATGGCGAATAAAGTTAGTATCCTAGTGGTAGACGATGAACTGGTGATCAGGGAGTCACTCCAGGGCTGGTTGAGAAGGACTGGCTATCAGGTGGACACCGCAGAAGGTGGCAGCGCAGCCCTGGCCATGTTGGAGAAAACCCCTTACGACCTTCTCTTTCTCGATATTATGATGCCGGTGATGAGCGGCATTGAGGTTCTTGAAGTGGTCAAGGAGACCTACCCTCATACTCTCGTGGTGATGATTACTGCCTACGGTTCTGTGGACACCGCTGTTGAGGCAATGAAAGGCGGAGCCAATGACTATCTGATGAAGCCCTTTGATCCTGATCAACTCTCTTTACTTACTGAAAAGCTCATGCAGCAGAAAAAACTTTTGGACGAAAATATTTTTCTCCGTGAGCAGATGGCCGAAGCCATTCGCTTTGAAAACCTGGTGGGATGTTCTGCGGCCATGCAGGAGGTGTTCGGTCTGATCCAGGACGTGGCTGCGACCGACTCCCCGGTGCTAATCGGCGGTGAGACCGGAACCGGTAAAGAGTTGGTGGCCAAAGCGATCCACGCCAAGAGTGCCAGGTGCAATGGTCCTTTTATTGCTATTAATTGCGGCGGTTTTCCGGAGCATCTGTTGGAGAGCGAGCTTTTTGGGCATGAGCGGGGCGCTTTCACGGGTGCTCACCGGGCAAAAAAAGGTCGATTGGATCTGGCCCACCACGGCACCCTCTTCTTGGATGAGGTCGGCACAGTTCCCATTAAGATGCAAGTGGATTTGCTCCGCGTTCTGGAAAGCAAAGAATTTCACCGGGTGGGAGGAACGAGCGAAATCGAGGTAGATTTTCGAACTATTGCAGCCAGCAATCGGGACCTAAGTCAAGCCATTGAGAAAGGAGAATTCCGCCAGGATTTCTTTTATCGCCTGAATGTGATCTCGTTGCTCATCCCGCCGCTGCGAGAGCGTCGTGATGATATACCCTTACTCGCCAACCATTTTCTTGAGCGCTATCGCCGGGAGACCAACAAGAATATAGACACCATTGCCAAAGAGGCGATGGCTATCCTTAGAGAGTATGACTGGCCCGGCAACGTCCGCGAACTTGAAAATGCCATTGAGCGGGCGGTGGTCATTTGCAAGAGGAGGCGGTTGGGCCCTGAAGAATTTGCCTTTTTGACACTACAGACATCGCCGATTGCCAGAACCTACTCGCTTGAGGAGACTCAAATTGCCCATCTTCGTGAGGTGCTCAAGGAATTTGACTGGAATATCACCAAAGCTGCGCAGGCCTTGGAAATCAATCGGGTCACCCTCCACAAGAAAATAAAGAAATATGACTTACGCCCGCACCGGGCCCGCAGCTGAGCTGAGATGTCTCCTGTGAACACCCGGGCCCGAACACCAACAGAGAACCCTGGGAGAAGCAACTACACATCCCTGCCGAAACGTGGAATTGTTGGTGTTATGCGCCTGGGCACTGTGGGTGAAGCGGTCTTGAAGATTGTTGCCGCCAACCTACAGGAGATTTTAAATCTACCGGTGGATATTCTCCCAGCCCGTCAAACCCCCGAATTTGCTTACAGTGATAGGCGTAAGCAGTACCACGCCGCCCTGATTCTGAAAAAACTTGCTGAGAGCCGACGCCCCCATCCTCGGATTCTGGCCTTAGTGAGCGTCGACCTATTCATTCCGGTGCTAACCCACGTGTTCGGAGAAGCGCAACTGGGAGGGCGGGCGGCAGTGGTCTCAACCCATCGCCTCAGGCAGAAGGAAGAAGGAGGCGGGGTGTCTCTGGATACGTTTTACGAACGGGCGGCCAAAGTCGCTTTGCATGAGGTGGCGCACACCTTCGATCTGGTTCATTGTAGCCAACCCGAATGCATCATGAGGCTTTCTTCTGGGCCGAACGATTTGGATGAACTACCGTTGTTTTTCTGTGAATACTGCGAGGCCTTTCTTGAGGAAGCTTACCGGAGGTATGAGATCCAACG
>CBFDBW010000408.1:0-2993 GCA_965603145.1 uncultured Syntrophobacterales bacterium | reverse complement strand
CACCGAGGAGTTTTACGAGGTAACGGACACCAGTTTTGAGATGCCAGAGTTAAATCGATCTTTGCTGAAATGGGAAGGAGTGTATGATAGGGTTCGTCCAAACCAGGCACTGGGGTACCTTACACCACAGCAATATCTGGAACAACATTGGCAAAATAAAAGAAAGGAGGAGGTGTCACTAATCCTATGAACCAGTACAAAACCTTGACAATAGGGGAGATTGGATATAATATTAAAAAAAGCAAACAAAATTGTGGAGGGCTAGATTTCCGCTCTGCGCAAGCGGAAATAGTTTTGGTTGTTGAGGCCGTTTCTCGAGTTACATCGGAAATCCCGGTTTTTCCACGGATGGGAAGAATGATTTGGCCAAAGACGAGCGCAACATGACTGCGGAGGGAAAATGAAAACCAAATTCATAGTAGTTTAATCCCTTAGACTATTGAATAAGGAGGTAAACATGAGAAAAAGGCTTTTCGCCATTTGTTTGGTTTTAGTTCTGTTAGTTGCGGCGACTGGGCTGAGCTGTGAGCCGGCAGAGGAGGGCACTATTGAGGTTAAAGCTACCATTGATGGCGATCCCTGGACGGGAGCGTTGGACTATACGTTAACACCCGGAACAGGGTCACCCATTAGTGGAACTGATGTTCCTGGCAGCCATAGCGCCGATGCCGGTACCTGGACCTGTTCCTATGATAGCGGCGGTCCCGATGGGGCAACCTTGGTTGGTATCGCAACCTCAGAAACTCAGAGTTTAGCCGAGGGCGGGACAATCACCTTTACTTTAAACTTCGAGATACCGGAGCCAGATGCCTCCATTACGTTCGTAAGTTGGAGCATAGACGGGCAGCAGGTTGACCCCGGCCCGTACACGGTGTACCCGCCTACAACCATCGACGCTGAGTACGACGTTTTTGTAGCCGGGAATTCATCTGAATGGGTCACGGTAAACGCAACATTCAAGGTTGTGAAACATTACAAAGGAGAAAATGAATATCAGAGTTGGCATGTTGCTAACGCGCCGGGGTCGGTTTCCACGACGCCCCCTGCACAGAATCTAACCCACGACGCTAGCGTGAATGGGGTAGTTCACCCCATTTGTTATGATTTTGATGTCCCTAAGTGCGAGCCCGTGACCTTTGATGTGGTAGTAAGCTTCAAGATACGTAAAGGCACTAACCACCGAACGAAAATCAACTGGTTCGGTTACAGAGGTAGTGGTCCGGACGATATCATATTTGACACTGACTCTGGGCGTGCAGGAGTCTGGGGAATGGACGACGTAGTTACTACTTGGGGTTGTGTTTATGTGGAGGGGGACGTAGACCCGACAAATGATTGTAGCAGCAATAGCAGTATGCTATCCATAATATACGACTACCTGGGCCCACCCTAAGGATAATGAAATACTGTCTTGATTGAGGCTGATTGGGCGGCGCAATAGAGACAGAAAGTAGGGTCGAGGAGATACTTCCTCGACCCTATCCGCTCTTATGGTAAGGCGGAGGCAAACCCCGCGAAGAATCCTTCGCATAGCTCAGGAAGAAGGAAGGGATTCCTTCACCCCTCGAAAAATGACGCCCCCTTCTTGTCATTGCGAGTGTAACGCGGCAATCTCATTGCCTAGAAGCCCCTCCGAGATTACTTCGGCACTATCGTGCCTCGCAAGGATATGGTGGAGTATCGTCCTGAGTGAAGCGAAGAATCCTTGGCATAGCCCACGACAGCGCTTTGAGACCTTTCTTAGTCCAAAATTATTTGACATCTTCAAAATCTTTAAAATAATGTTGCTGAACGTCCTAAGTTGATACTTGTAATTTGACTGGCATAGTGTTATAATGGAAGTTGATGGAAAAAGGTACCTGGGAAGTTAAGACGGGACTGGCACAGATGCTGAAGGGCGGGGTGATTATGGATGTGGTCACGCCGGAGCAGGCTAAAATCGCCGAGGAAGCCGGTGCCTGCGCTGTTATGGCATTGGAACGAGTGCCAGCAGATATCCGTGCCACTGGCGGAGTGGCTCGCATGGCTGACCCCCTTATAATTAAAGCCATAACGGAAACGGTGAGCATCCCGGTAATGGCCAAATGCCGTATTGGGCACTTCGCTGAGGCTCAGGTGCTGGAAGCATTGGGCGTTGATTTTATCGATGAATCCGAAGTGCTTACTCCCGCCGATGAAAGCCATCATGTTTGGAAACATGATTTTAAGGTTCCTTTTGTCTGCGGCTGCCTTGATTTAGGCGAGGCATTGCGGCGTATTGCCGAAGGGGCAGCGATGATTCGCACCAAGGGCGAGGCCGGGACAGGCAACATCGTTGAAGCTGTAAGGCATATGCGGGCAGTCCAGGATGGGATTCGCAGACTCCATGCTTTACCTGAGGAGGAATTAGTAGCTGAGGCGAAAGCCCTTGGTGCTCCTCTGGAGTTAGTAATGGAGGTGCATAAAACAGGGAAGTTACCAGTTGTGAACTTCGCCGCCGGCGGTATAGCGACACCCGCCGATGCTGCTTTGATGATGCAACTAGGGGCTGAGGGAGTGTTTGTGGGCTCGGGGATTTTTAAGTCCAGCGACCCCGCAACCAGAGCGCAGGCCATCGTTAAAGCTACCACCCACTATCAGGATCCTGCTATCGTTGCTGAGGCATCCAAAGGTTTGGGAGCTGCTATGCCGGGCCTGGACATAAAAGCTATACCACAACAAGAACTGTTGGCTCCCCGGGGCTGGTAAGGTGAAGACAGGTATTTCACAGAATGCGAAGGGTAGTTACTGACGATTTAGACGCACTGCTTGATATCTTGCCACTCCATATCCGTGAGCCGCTCTACCAGCAGCCCGACCACAGCGAACTGCTGGAGGTAATCTTAGATTTAGGGCGTCTCCCCGAAGCTCGCTTTCCTCATAGAGATCTGGTCCTCAATTCTGAAGAGGTGAGCCAGGCTGATGTTGATTATGTAGTATCACGCATCGGCGAGTTCAGCGGGGATAACCGCGCC
>CBFDBW010000407.1:0-2999 GCA_965603145.1 uncultured Syntrophobacterales bacterium | reverse complement strand
GATGAGCCGTATGGCGATCTCGATTGGGAAGCGGTGGAGAGAGTGCGCCAGGCCCTGTCGGAGGTCAACCGCAGCGGTAAAACCGTCATCGTTATTGAACAGCGAATGGGTAAGTTTCTGCATGACACCTCACGGTGTCTCATCCTGGAACAAGGAAAGCTCCTGTACGAGGGCGCCCCCCAGTCTGCCCACGAAGTCCTCCTCAACGCCCATCTGTTACCCCAATATTCAACTGGGAGAAACAGGTCACCTGGCAAGGAACCGCTACTCATTGCTCAGGATCTTTCCTATCGGATAAAGGAAAAAGAGATCCTCAAAGGAGTGTCCCTTGAGCTTAGGGAGGGAGAGACTCTGGCTCTTATTGGCAGGAATGGATCGGGAAAAACCACTCTGCTGAAGCACTTCAATGGCTTACTGCGACCCAGGTCCGGCAGGGTTACCTTCAAGGGCGAGGAAATTCAAGGCAAGGCCCCTTCGGAGCTGGCAGCCGAGGTGGGACTCTCTTTTCAGAATCCAAACGATCAGTTTTTCAAATACCGGGTGAAGGATGAGGTCATGGCGGGGCCCAGAATACTCAGGAAAATACAGGAAGATTGGCTCCAAGAGATTTGGCAGGTCTTCGATCTCCATGAACTCCTGGATAGATCTCCATACCGCCTCAGCGAGGGCGAGAAGAAGCGAGTAGCACTTGCTTCCATCCTGGCCACGCGGCCGAAACTACTGGTCCTTGATGAACCAACCTCTGGACAAGACGGACGTTTTCGTGAAGTTCTGGCCACTCTTCTGGCAGAACTCAAGAATCGCGGCTTCACCATTGTGATTGCCACTCACGATCTGGAGTTTGCTCAAGCCGTCGCGGATCGATGGATAGTTTTGCATGAAGGTCGAGTAGTGGGAGATGGATTCCCGCAGGCTCTCAGGAGCGATGAAAGGCTGATGCGGTTGGGCGCCTTGCCAAGACATGATTAGGGGAATTAAGCACTAGGCACCAAAAAGCAGTCTCTGAACTATTATTGTGCTTAGTGTCTAGTAGAAAAAAGCGCCTACTGGAAGCCGCGCGTTTACATGTGGAGAAAACTCTCTATCGGAGTACAGGGTTGACACGAATAGATCCTAGAACAAAACTCGGCCTGGGACTTATGGCGATTGCAGCGGTCTTCATCGCCAAAGAACCGAAGACCCTCCTGGTGGAGTCAACAATTCTTCTTGCAGCTCTCCCCTTGCTCAGGATGGGGAGGGATTTGCTCCATTCCCTGCGTTACTATTGGCCTATGGTAGGGTTGGTCTTTATCATTGCTTTTTTCTCATTTGACTTTAGAATGGCTTTGGTGCTTGCAGTACGGCTGTTCAATCTTTTGACCGTATCCTTCATCTTCTTTCGGGCCGTCAGCCCCGAAGAGACAAGTGACGCACTACAGAAAATCGGGGTCCCTTACGGTTTGGCCTTTATGCTTACCACTTCAATGCGATATGTGCCTCTGATAGGACAGAAGATCCGCCACATCATCGATGCCCAGAGCTCCAGGGGAATCGATCTCAGGCTTAGGTTAAAAAATGTGGGGAATTTCATGGCATTGCTTATGCCGTTGCTGGCTCAATCTTTCATCCTCGCCGACGAACTGGCCATGGCCATGGAATCAAGGGGATTCGGGCGCAAAGGGCGATCATCAAGAAAACACTATCGTATTACCTTCCGGGAGTACGGACTGCTGCTCTCTGCTTTGACGCTTCTTGTAATCTTCGCTTGGTGGGAAAGAGGGTAGAGTCCAGTGAAGAACCTGAAGCAGAAGCCCATGTATCGCTACCTGATGATTCTCACCATCTGTTCAGCCGTTGGGCTCCAAAGTTGGCTAACACTATTCAACAACTTCGCTGTGGAAGTCGCCGGTTTGGAAGGCATCCATATTGGTGTGATTCAATCCGTGCGAGAGATTCCTGGATTCCTGGCACTCCTTGCCATTTTTGTGATGCTGCTTGTTAAAGAGCATCGATTGTCCGCATTGTCTACCCTTGTTCTGGGAGTCGGACTTGCAGCAACCGGCATGTTTCCTTCCTTCATTGGGCTACTTATTACCACGCTGATCATGAGTTTTGGCTTCCATTACTACGAAACAACAAACCAGTCCCTAACTCTTCAATATTTCGATGAGAATACATCTCCGTGGGTGTTTGGCAAATTACGAAGTATGGCCGCAGCCTCGAACATTGGTATTGGTGTTTTCATCTATCTCATGGCAGCTTTACTAAATTACACCCAAATATATCTACTGGTTGGGGGTCTCATTATTGCCACGAGCGTCTGGGCGCTTACTCAAGATCCCATAGACCGGGATATTATCCCTCAACGCAAGAAAATGATTTTCAGTAAGAGGTACTGGCTCTTTTATTTCCTCACCTTTATGGGCGGTGCCCGGCGCCAGATCTTCATGGCATTTGCTGTTTTCCTGCTGGTCAGGAAATTCCAATTTACCATTCAGCAGATCACCACCCTCTTTGTGATCAACAACATCGTCAATTACTTCCTGAGTCCCATTATTGGGAAAAGCATCATCCGGTTCGGCGAGAGGAAGGTACTGTCACTAGAGTATTTCAGTTTGATCTTTATTTTTCTGGCCTACTCCACAGTTCAATCCAAAGCGCTCCTTGCGGTTCTATACATTCTCGATCACATCTTCTTCAACTTTGCCATCGCCATCCGCACCTATTTTCAAAAGGTGGCAGATCCTCGTGACATCGCTCCAAGTATGGCAGTAGGATTTACCATAAACCACATTGCGGCAGTGGTTTTACCGGCAATTGGTGGGGTTCTCTGGATGGTAGACTACCGAATTCCGTTTGTGGCTGGCGCGGCCATGGCCATGATCTCCCTGATAGCTGTGCAGCAGATCCGCGTGCCAAGCCGGCAGCAGATATCCTAGCCCGGATGTTTCATGAATTGTCGTCGCGAGACCGTGGAGAAGGATGTGCCACCGGGCAACCGCAGGGGGTTGGATCTGAGG
>CBFDBW010000406.1:0-3007 GCA_965603145.1 uncultured Syntrophobacterales bacterium | reverse complement strand
GTACTGAACAAGGTTGTACGTAAATGAATCGTAGTTATCAATCATGAGTATCACGTGTAACCCTCCATTTGATGATTTCAGATTGTAGATTTTCATTCTGAAACCATAAATCCAAAACCTCAAATTTCGAATCTTGAATCTGAGATCTCCTATTTCAAATCCGCAATCTCATACCAAGCCATCGTTGGCCATTTCCAAAGCCCTGACCATAGCCTTACCTTTGGCCACCGTCTCCTCATACTCAAGCTCTGGAACTGAATCGGCAACGATCCCCGCCCCCACCTGCAGGTAAACGCGACCGTTACGGATCAGAAGTGTCCGTATCGTGATGCAGAAATCCATATTGCCGGAAAAGCTAAAATATCCCACTGCTCCTGCGTATAGTCCACGTCTGGTGGGCTCCAATTCATCAATTATTTCCATAGCCCGCACCTTGGGAGCACCAGAAACGGTGCCAGCCGGAAAGGAGGCGCGCAGGACATCGAACATATCAAGGCCCGGCGCAAGATCCCCTTCCACATGTGAGACCAGGTGCATTACATGAGAATAGTACTCCACCACCATCAGATCAGTCACCTCCACCGTACCGACTGCGGCCACCCGACCTACATCGTTGCGACCCAGGTCCACCAGCATCACGTGTTCAGCTCGCTCCTTCGGATCCGCGCGTAGTTCCTTTTCCAAACGGTTATCCTCTGCGTCGTTCTTTCCACGGGGCCGAGTACCGGCAATAGGGCGTAGGGCCACCCGGCCGTCTTCCAGGCGGACCAGCACCTCGGGTGAAGCGCCGACGACTACGTCACCATCGAAGTCCAGGTAGTACATATATGGGGACGGGTTCACTCTCCTGAGGGCGCGATATATATCAAACGGTTCTGAGAGCAGGTCCGTGTCGTAACGTTGGCTGATTACCACCTGGATGGCCTCGCCGTCCTGAATGTACTGCTTCGCGCGCCGCACCATTCCCTCAAACCGATCTCGTTCCATGTTTGCCTTAAGCACTGTCTCCCGTCTAGGTCCTTTTTCCGGGTCTGAGGATATCATCGGTTCCTTGATCAACCTGATCGTCTCATCTATCTGGGCCACCGCCCGATCGTATGCCGCAGCATGATTGACGTATTCCGGCACATATATATTTGCCACCACCTTGATGGTCTGGGTCAGATTGTCATAGATCATAACTTGCTCAGGCATCATGAAGGCTGCATCCGGCATGCCGACATCATCTGGCTTATGAGTTGGCAGATCCTCGATGAAGCGTACCGTATCATAGCTCAGATAACCCACCAATCCTCCGAAAAACCTAGGCAACCCCTCCACAGGAACAGCTCTAAATGTTTCCATTAGATTCTTCAAGTACTCTAGAGGCGAAGCTTTGAACTGGCCGCACTGTTTACCATTTCGGGTGAGCTCGATTTCATCACCGCGAGCCTTGACTAACAGTCGTGGGCGGTGACCGATGAAACTATAACGGCCCCAACGTGCTCCACCTTCCACGCTTTCCAAAAGGAAGCACTCCGGCCCAACGGCCACTTTTTTGAAGAGACTAATGGGTGTCTCAGTATCGGCCGTGACTTCCCGAAAAACTGGAATGATATTTCCCTGCTGAGCCAGACTGAGGAATTTTTCTTTACTCGGGTGGTACACTGCAATCCTCCCTTATCTCGGGGTTTCAGTGTTCAGTGTTCAGGTTTCAGTTTCTGTGTTTTTTTCCTGACACCTGACACCCGACACCTGAAACCTCCATAAAAGCTCGCAATCTTTAACGGCAAAGCCATTCAACTCTGACCTTGCCCTAAGGACCAGGTTTTCGATGTTAAAAAAAAGGCCGTGAGCGCTCACCTATCCCACGGCCTTGTACGAACTGAAAAAGCCGTGGGCAAGGAGTCTACCCACGGCTTTGAGGTTCTGGAGCTTCTTAACCCTTAGCCTCCTGGCAGTGGATAAACACCTCCCGGTATGAACCACCACCAACGCCAGTTACCATTGTATCCTTGTCTGCTCATAATTCTAGCGAACACCTCTTTAATTTATCAGCTAATTTTAAAAAAGAGTAGTAAGACTTGTCAAGAGAAAAGTTCTCCAGGAGTTTCCCCAAAAATGTTATGAGCGACACAGGCCAAAGGGGAAGGCTGGTCCACAACGAGCAATTGAGTCCCACTAAAGCGGGATTCGAAATGTAAGGAATTTATCCCATTTTATTGTAGTTGGCTCGCTAACTCCGTCCCGCTGCAGCAGGACTCAATGAGCGGGACGCGGAATGCGCTCGCTGTCGCATTTTCGCGCCATTTTATGGCAGTGTCGCTTTTGAAAATGCACCAAATCTTCATGCTGGCCTTTACGGGACTAAGAGTGGAAGGAGAGGTGGCTCAGGTGCTCGTTGTTTCGCAGCCTCCCCCTTTGGCCTTCCTGGTGTTTCTTCTGAGTGACTGTTGGGAGGCCTGTGCCACTTCACTGTTAACTTTTTTTACAGATTGGGTTACCAATTGCATACCTGCTCACCGTTTGTCACTGTTTTACCCGCTTTTTCCAACTGCTGCATTGGACAGAGTTGAGGAATCACTTGACTACTCTCTAGTTTTTCTATAAGAAAAGATCGTTTTGGCAAAACAATTACAAGTCATAAAATCGCTTCGCGATTTTATACGACGTCCGGCGGCGGCGGACTCAAAAAAAGAAATTCCTATACGATCAAGTTATGGAGTGATCATATGGCAAAACAGAAGAAGATTGAGCGTCGAAGAGAGCTAGATAGACGACGACGAAGGCGAAAGAAGAGGATAAAGCTGCGAGCGAAAGGCTTGCTCCCGCCTGCCGAAGAATCTCAAAAGAAAGCTTCAGCCAAGGATTGAGCTCAGACCTAGCCCAGATTATTCATGAACCGCAATGGATTCATGAACAATCCGCCCTAACGGGCTTCGACTCCAACCATTTGAAGTCTCCGCTCAGGGCTAGCCTTGAGTCCCTCGATTTCACTCGGGATCCTGAGCTAGTCGAAGGACAAGGT
>CBFDBW010000405.1:0-3009 GCA_965603145.1 uncultured Syntrophobacterales bacterium | reverse complement strand
AGCCGAAGAAGTAGCCGCAGACGCAGCCGAGGAAACTGCTGAAGAAACTGTTAAGGAGGCAGCGGAAGAAAAAGCGGAGGTTGAAAAATAATGTATAACAAAGGCTTAGTCATCACCGGAATCGTTATCTTTGTTCTCTTTTTCACCTCACCCTTCTTGATCGGTTTGGTGAAATCCGGCCCACCGCCTGAGCCAGAGCTTTCGCCGAAGGCAAAGCTGGCAAAGCAATGTGTAGAAGCCAAAGAATACATGGTGGAATCTCACATGCAGATGCTGAACGAGTGGCGGAATGAGGCTATCCGTGAAGGCAAGAGGATTTATGTCGCCACCGACGGGAAAGAATATACGGTGAGTTTGCAGAATACTTGTATGGACTGCCATTCCAACAAGAGCAAGTTTTGCGATCAGTGCCATAACTACGCTGAAGTGAATCCGTACTGTTGGGAATGCCATATTGAGCCGAAGGAGAAGTTGTGATGGAGAGGAGCAGAAGGAGCTTCTTGAAAATACTCGGAATCTCCACCCTGGGTCTCGGGACACTTTCGTCCGTGGATCTTTTGGCCAAGGCCGAGATGGGTAAGGCTGAGTATTCGCCAAATCCAAAAGGTATCACCGGCAAGAGATGGGCCCTGGTGGGGGATGTAAAGAAGCTGGATGAAGAGACGACCCAGAAGGCCATAGAAGCGTGCCACCTGATCCACAACGTTCCTGACTACGGCGATGACGAAGAGATCAAGTGGATCTGGACTGACAAGTATGAGCACGCCTTTCCGGGAACGGAGCATGCATACCTGGCCGAAGAGATAGAAGAAAAGCCTTTCCTTCTACTCTGCAACCACTGCGCCAATCCCCCCTGCGTGCGGGTGTGTCCCACCCAGGCCACCTGGCAGCGTGGCGACGGCGTCGTCATGATGGACCAGCATCGCTGTATCGGTTGCCGGTACTGTATGGCTGCCTGTCCTTTCGGGGCCCGGAGCTTCAACTGGAAAGATCCGAGGACGACCTACTTCAAAGACAAAGAGCCACCGAACCCCAAATATCCCACCCGCACAAAAGGGGTGGTGGAAAAGTGCAACCTCTGTGCTGAACGGTTGGCTGTAGGTGAGATGCCGGCGTGCGTTGAGGCGGTTAAGGATTCAAAAGCAATCGTTTTTGGCGACCTGGAAGATCCCGACTCCGAGGTAAGGGAAGTACTCCATGAGCACTTTGCCATCAGGCGTAAACCAGAGCTTGGGACAAATCCCAATGTCTACTACATAGTGTGAGGTGGTTATGCTCGAGACTGCTCTAAAAGGAAGCAAGAAATACTGGATACTGATAGGGGTTTTGTTCGGTCTTCACGGGATGGGCGCCACCGCCTTCCTGTATCAGCTCAGTAAAGGATTGACCGTAACCGGCATGAGCAGGGATGTTTCCTGGGGCCTCTATATTGCCCAATTCACCTTCCTGGTCGGGGTGGCAGCCTCGGCGGTGATGGTGGTCCTGCCCTACTATCTGCACAACGTCAAGGAGTTCGGCAAGATCACGATTCTGGGCGAGTTCCTGGCTGTGGCCGCGGTTAACATGTGTTTGATGTTTATCCTTGTGGATCTGGGCAAGCCCATGCGCATGCTGAACGTTATCCTGCACCCGACCCCCAACTCCATCCTATTCTGGGATATGGTGGTTTTGAATGGCTACCTTTTCCTGAACATCATCATCGGTTGGGTGGTATTGAGTGCTGAGCGCAAACAGGTCGAACCACCCAAGTGGGTCAAACCCCTTATCTATCTGTCCATACCCTGGGCTGTTAGCATCCACACGGTCACCGCTTTCTTATACGCAGGCTTACCGGGAAGACATTTCTGGCTCACCGCCATCATGGCGGCCCGCTTTTTGGCTTCCGCATTTGCAGCCGGACCAGCGCTCCTTATTCTCCTGTGTCTAATTGTTAGAAAGGTGAGCAAGTTCGATCCCGGCAAGGAGGCCATTCAGAAGGTGGCCAACATTGTGGTGTATGCCATGATCATCAGTATATTCTTTGTGGTGCTGGAGATTTTCACCGCTTTCTACAGCCAGATACCAGGGCATATGCATGGTTTCGTGTACACTTTTGTCGGTCTTCATGGGCATGGAAATCTGGTCCCCTGGACATGGGCCTTTGCGGTAATGGCAGTGATAGCAACACTCATGCTGCTGTGTCCACCGCTCCGGAAGAATGAAAAGACCCTGGCTATATCCTGCTTGCTGGTGTTTTTTTCCCTGTGGATCGAGAAAGGGATTACCCTAGTTATTACCGGTTTTATCCCCAACCCCTTTGATACCATAACCGAGTACGTCCCCACCTTACCGGAGCTGGCGATTACCGTAGGCGTCTGGGCTACAGGCTTCCTGATTCTTACCATCCTCTACAAGATTGCCGTCTCGGTTAAGGAGGAAATAGCCTCGTAGTTACCGTTAGGGTTTCATTAAACAAGAAAGGGCTCATGCCGATATGGCATGAGCCTTTATCTTTTGCACGTTCGACTAAAAAGTAGGGGCGGGGTTTATCCCCGCCCGTAAAACTTCCGCCAATCAGGCCAGACCTCGGATCCAGACCAGAGATATTCTTGCGGCTCCTCCACTATTGCTGCGCGGACCGGATTTTCCCAAATGTAACAGGCAATTTCAGACAATGATTCTTCCTTTCGCAATGCATGGTCAAAGAAACTACGTTGCCATAATCGTCGTTGGGGTTCAATTGAGCGGGCTCTTGGTGTCATTCTGCCCTTGAACAGACGAATCAAGCCAACAACTTCCTGGTCTTGCAAGAGCAAATGAACGTGATCTGGCATAATGCACCACGAGTAAATTACCGCATTGCGAAGTGAAGCCAGCTCTTGGATTATGTTTATTGCCGTTTCTTATAGCAGGGGGTGCAAACGAAACCATGGATGCTTTTGATGTGTTGTAATGGTAATGAAAAATGCATTTCTTTGGCTATAAACTGGGAGTGGTAAACGAATCTTCTTGCGGACAGGAAAACGTCCC
>CBFDBW010000404.1:0-3010 GCA_965603145.1 uncultured Syntrophobacterales bacterium | reverse complement strand
ATCGTAGAATGGTTACCGCGGAAGGGCTCCAGGAAATCCATCAGAAGATGACAGCTGCCGTTGCCGACCACGGCGGCAGCATAGAGGCTATTTATTATTGTCCTCATGTCCCTGAAGATGGCTGCGATTGCCGTAAACCGGAACCCGGGCTGATCTTCAGAGCACAGGGTGATTACGGGGTGGATCTTTCCAAGACCTGTATGATCGGAGATAGCTTTAAGGATATTTCGTGTGCTCGACGCGCGGGCTGTGGAAGGGTCATACTGGTTAGAACCGGACACGGTAAAGAGGCCGAGCGCCTTTGCCAAGATGCCGGCATAAATGCAGATCATGTGGCAGAAGACCTGATGGCCGCCGTAAAATGGCTTCTTGGTAAGAGCTCATAGGTTATAGCTGATAGCTCATAGCTGAAAGCTGAGGCGCCAGGAAGGTTCTTTCAATCAAACTCGTCTATGAAAATAGGGGAATAGTCTGTGTGGTAGAAGGATTGATACGAATAAATTTCAATTGTAGGTTGTTCTTTTAACTTTGAGCTTTCAGCTATGAGCTTCAATCTCTATTTGCTAAAGAATTAATCAGAGCTGCCGTATAGCCTGCCCCAAAGCCATTGTCTATGTTCACCACGCTTACATTGGAAGCGCAACTGTTTAGCATGCCCAGAAGAGCTGTGATCCCGCCAAAGCTTGCCCCGTAGCCGATACTGGTTGGAACTGCAATAACAGGCTTGTCAACAAGGCCTCCCACAACACTTGGAAGCGCGCCTTCCATGCCTGCCACCACTATAAAGACCGAGGCATCTGTCCAGAATTTCTCGTGCCGCATAAGTCGATGAAGACCAGACACCCCAACATCGTAAAGGCTCTCCACCAGGTGACCCATTGTCTTTGCCGTAATAAGCGCCTCCTGTGCCACGGGTATGTCTGAAGTGCCGGCGGCAATCACCATAATCAGCCCCTTATCCGCAGGCTTTATCGGTTTTGACTCAAGAATCAGCATGCGTGCATCTGGGTGATAGACGGCCTTGGGATGCTTTGCCACTATGGCCTTTGCCTTTTCCGCAGACACCCTGGTGATCATAACCGTGTCTTTCTGCTCGACCATTGCCTCCATTACGCCCAGTATCTGCTCCTCAGATTTCCCCTCCCCAAAAATTACCTCAGGGAAACCCTTCCTCAGGGATCGATGGTGATCCACACAAGCATAAGAGAGGTCTTCAAAAGGGAGACGCTTCAGTTGTTCAAGGGCCTTATCTATTGGCAGGCGTCCGGAAGAGACCGCTTCTAAAACTTTTTTTATCGCTTCAGCATCCATATTAAATACAACTCTTAACATCACGGCCCTGTGGCGTCAATATTGATGAACAGGGAATTACTAAGGAGAGCATTAAAATGTTTGCATTTCATGTGTTAACCGCCCACTCCCCTTCGGGCAATTTACATCCCGCCAGAGGCGGGACTGCTGGTTTTCATTTGCCGCCAACTCCCGGCAAATGAAAAATGGATTTCTCAGCGTACTCCGTGCCTCGAGCGAAGCGGGCGGTGAATATTAGATCATCATACTCGAAATCCTTGACAATACAACAGGTTGGTGATAGCAAGAGCAAAGATTCTCACACGATCCAATAACCACAACCATTGAGGGTGCCATGCAGTGATGCCTAATACCCCGTTTCTCAGAAAGAGAGCGGGGTTTTGTGCTTTTGCTGGCATTATTTTTCTCGTTGATAGGAAAGTCTTTTTCAGAATAGCTTTGAAAAGAACTAAGAGCTTTGAGCTATCATCTATGAGCTAACTGGTTATGCATGACTCCTGAGGAGACTATCGAAGACTGCATGTCGCTGATGACTGCCAAACAAGTGCGCCATTTGCCTGTCTGCGAGAATGAGGAACTGACAACACGATGAGACATAGGTTCCGTCACTGATCCTTGCGAGGCCCCGCCCGCTTTCTACTCTGCGGTCCGGTTTGGGGCAAGGGGGGGAACGATGAAACAGATCGACCGGGAGGAACTTCAAAGAGGCGACGGTACAGACGGGAATCCAGCCCTCGTCGCTGTTGAGGGGAAAGTCCGAGACGTATCGTCTTCCCCGTTTTGGAAAGACGGGCACCACATAAACACCCACAGGGCCGGGCAGGACCTGTCGGTTGCCATCCAAGCTGCTCCTCACGGCCCGGGGGTTCTGGACCGCTTCGAAATCGTCGGGGAGTACGTGGAGGAGCGTCCTCAAACGACTAGGGAGTTCCCTGAGCCACCTAGACTTGTCAGAAGGTTGTTGGATTATCACCCTCACCCCATCTCGACGCACTTCCCTATTGGCCTCGGCATCGCTGGTTCGTTCTTCGTCCTTCTGTCGCTCATCTTTGACGCTGATAGCCTGGGTCAAGCCGCTTTCTACAATCTGATCCTGGCAATGGTGGCGGCGCCCCTTTCGGCAGGCGCTGGTGTTCTGAGCTGGCGCTACAACTACGGAGGCAGGTGGACCCGCATCTTCAGAGGCAAATTCCTGCTCTCCATTCTTCTTATCGTGATTCTCGTTTCGGCGGTCGCAGTTCGTGCGGCCTTCTTTGAGGGCAACGAGGCCAGCACTGTTGCATCAGTCTTCTACTATGCGTTGGCCCTCTTGGTCGCCCCAATCGTGATAACCTTAGGCCGTTTGGGTGGAAAGATCACTTTCCCCAGCTGAAGACTGGAGGCAAGGAAATGACACGGGAAGAGATCAAGAAAATCGACATGTTGATTGAAGTGATCCTGCGGATGATTCCCAAGGAACGCGAGGCCCAGATCGTCTACGGAGAGACCGCTAAGAAGGCCCCTTCAGAGATGTCTCGCCTGCTCTTCGAGCGCCTTGCTAGTGAGGAGGCCGGACACGAAAGGAAGCTCCGAGCCGCTCTCGAACTGCTCGAGAAGGAAAAGGAAGGGTTATCTAAAGTGCACTCTTAGGAGGGCGCCTTGGATCCAACGGAGGAGCTTCCGCAAAAGGTCATATATGTCAGATAAGGCAGAAACGCAC
>CBFDBW010000403.1:0-3012 GCA_965603145.1 uncultured Syntrophobacterales bacterium | reverse complement strand
CTACTAACAAAGGTGAATTATATTCTTCCTAGAGTGATGGTCGAAAAGCATGTAACCCAGCCCACATCAGACCAATGCGAAAACATAACGTTTTTCTCGTTGACGACCACACCATTTTTGCAGAATCTCTGAAACTGCTTCTCGAAGCGAGACCAGAATTCTGTGTCATCGGCAGTACCGATAGCTGCCTCTCAGCCATTGACCAAGCTAAGGAGTGCCGCCCTGATATCATCCTCATGGATCTTTCCATGCCCGATATGAGTGGCATTGAGGCGACGCGCCGAATCCTCGAGGAGTTGCCAGATACAAAAGTGGTGGCTCTAACCATGCACAAAGACGAGGGGTTTGTTGCCCAATTTTTTGAAGCTGGCGGCTCTGGTTATCTCGTGAAAGATATGGACGCCCAGTGTCTTTTTGGAGCTCTGCAAGCTGTCTGCAAGGGAGAGCGCTTCCTAAGCCCGTCTATATCAGCTGAACATATCAATGACTGCGGCGAGAGCGATGAAGACGAAGATCGGGCCAAGCTCTCACCCCGCGAAAGAGAGGTGCTCAAACTTATCGCAGAAGGGAAAAGCAGGAAGAGGATTGGAAAGACACTCAACATAAGCGTTCGAACTCTGGACACACACCGTACCAATATTCTCCTGAAGCTGGGGTGCAAGAGTACGGCAGAGTTGGTGCATTACGCAGTCCGTAAAAATCTTGTTGAACTCATCTAACTAGTTTCCATCCATAAATGGCCCTTTGCCGCAATCTCTACGTCAATCTTCGGGATTTCTTGTGCGGCGTACGTGAAGTACGCCTCCGCGCAATCCCTTGATTTGACTCACCCGCAATCCTGCGGGTTCGCCCTGACGGGCAACCTGACGGCTGTCCAATTCCGCTAATTTGCGGAATTGTCCTTGACCTTGCGCAAATTGCTCATTTATGAATTGGAAACTCCAGTTAGCGCCTTCCGGAGTTTCCGGATGGACACTAACTACCAACTGTAAGCCTACCGAAAGAATTCCAAAGCGGCACTATTTTTTCTGCACGAACAACACAAAGAGATGCAATTTTAGATTGCGGATTGCAGAATGCAGATTGCGAAATCTCTTAGTTCCTATTTGTGTAAATCAGCAATCTGAAATTTCAAATTTCAAATATCCTTTGTGGGCTTTGTGGTCTAGAAGGTGGCAACGAGACTCGTCAAAAGAGCGCAATAACAAGGGCTACAGTCCCCACCGCGAAACAGTACGGGGCGAAATAAAAAAGTTTTCCCCTTTCCACCAGGGACCGCAGTACGCCTAAAGCTACCCAACCCACCACAAAAGCCGAGAAAGAGCCCACGGCCACAATATGCCATTCTGGATAATTGCCACTGAGGTGGAATATTTCAGAGGCGAGGGCTCCCAAAATGGCAGGAATCGACAGTAGAAAGGAAAAGCGGAATGCCGTTCCAGGCCTGAGGCCGAGTAGCAAACCGGTAACGATGGTCACCCCAGAGCGTGACACACCAGGGCTAAGGGCGGCTCCCTGAGCCAGGCCGATCACCAAGGCGTCCAGTACATTGGGACTGTCCAGATGCTTGCGGTGCTGGCGGGACCAGCGACTCCACACCAGGAAGAACCCGGTTGTCCATAAGCAGAGACCGACTATGGCGGGTGAGGTAAAGAATCGCTGGAAGACATCGCGCAAGAGCAATCCCACCACGGCAGTGGGCAGGGAACCCACCAGGATCATGACCGCCATTTTTACGCCGTTACCTGAATCATTAGAGACGGAGATAGTTTTTGCTGATGGAGTGCGTCTGAAAAACCTAAGGCAGTCGGTAAGCATCAAAAGGAGGTCGGCACGAAAGACCACGAACACCGCCATGAGGGTAGCGACATGCACTGCCACGTCGAAAAGCAGTTGTGGTTCGCGGAGACCGAATAGATGCTGCGCCAGCGCCAGATGCCCTGAACTGCTGACTGGAAGAAATTCAGTGATGCCTTGCAGAACGCCGAGACACAAAGCCTGCAGGATGTTCATAGACTACTGCTTTCGTACTGCGGAGTTCAAACCGCGGACGTAAGGCGGCATGGCGCAATCCTCCAGCAACGCTCACGATCCAGCTGCAAGGCTAGAGATGGTGATGTGAGGGCAGGGAGTATATTCCTCCACAAGTGTTTTCACAATCGGGCGGTTTAAGGAGCGAGGTTTTCGTTAATAATCTTCCGCTCCGAGAGGGCGGGAAAAAGTGTACTTGGCAGGTGCCACTACCAGTTTGTTTGCAGCCTCGCCAGTATTGCCCCCTAATGCGCTGAAAGGTAGAGAGACGATGAAGAAAGCAGTCCCAACTACAGTTGCCGCAAGGCCGAGGGGTCTGAGTACCACCAAGTCAAACATCATAGACACTGCATTCCTGTCTTCTCCGGTAACATACTGCTTCTCGTTGGCCAGGGCAGGAGATGCCGCCCAGGTGAACAACAGAACAGCTGCGAACAGAGAGACCAGTGACTTCTTTTTGACAGTAGACATGTGGATACCCTCCTTGCGAAAAGGGCGGCTTCGAGGCTCAGTTCCGCCCGCTGATATTAAGGGAATGACAGAGAATAAATCAGCAATACGATACCTTACCACAAATGTACCTGAATATGCTATGCAAATGTTGTACCTTTAAAGACAAATAGTCACCGCAATCCAAACCATCTGCTTTTTGCTGCTGAAGATAAGAGAAATCGGAAGTCCATGTCATATGTCTTTTGTAATGGTACCCAGCATTTTTTCTGGACTTTTACTGGGTGGAGAGCTAAACTTCCTGAGTGCGAAAAGCCGTGCCATATATACCGCTTTTTGATTGACCACGACGAGCTGGTATCCATCCGGACACTAGCGAAAAAAACCTAGGAGGAGATTTGTCATGAGCACGACCCCACAGCATTGCCCAGGATATGAATCTTTCAAAGATCTCAAATCATTTGTCTGCAAGTGTAACGGCTGCGGAGCAGAGAAGGAGATATTCTCGGACGAGTTCAATAAAACTCACAC
>CBFDBW010000402.1:0-3018 GCA_965603145.1 uncultured Syntrophobacterales bacterium | reverse complement strand
TTCATGAAATGTCCGGGCTCACGGTTGACCTTTCTGTTGATGAGAATTATAGTGGCCTGTAACCTCCCGTTTGAAATTCCGCGCGGTGCGGTTGTTCCGAACGGGATTTTTTTTAAGGAGAAGATACTGATGAAGATTCAAGACAACGCCTATGTGAGCATTGACTACACCCTCTCCCTCGACTCTGATGAAGTGATCGACCGTTCCGATCCCAGCAATCCTTTTGGTTTTATATTTGGCGCCAGTCAGGTCATAGTGGGACTTCAAAAGGAACTAGAGGGGATGGAGCAAGGCCAGAGTGCCAAGTTCACCGTTGAGCCTGAGGAGGGTTACGGCCAACCCAATGAAGAGCTGTTCCGCGAAATTCCGCGTGATCAATTTCCAGGCGACATGGACATCGAACCCAACATGGTGTTCGAGGCTAGTGGGCCTCAGGGGCCGGTGAGGTTACGGGTGGAGTCCGTGAACGACGAGGTGGTGGTAGCCGACATGAACCACCCGCTGGCCGGGGAACGTCTGCATTTCGATGTTAAAGTGGTCGAGGTTCGAGAGGCCCAGGCTGAGGAGTTGGAGGCGCTGAAAGAACACGCCGGGTGCGCCCCCGAAAGCTGCGCATGTTGCGATACCACGTGCGACTGAGAGAAACTGAACATTTTTGGCCAGCAGGCAAAGGCTGCAAGAAATATAGGTGATCTTGCAGCCTTATTATGCCATCCCGCCATAACTACAACCAGTATGTCCTTCCAATCCAGTTCGCAAGCACAAGAAAATTCTCAATTCCTAGTGATGATGGAGTCGGGAGATTCAGCTTCGCTTGTCGAGGTATGAGCCCAATTAGATCAAGATGGTTCAATAGGTATTGTCCTTGACAGGAAAGCAGTTGATGACCTAGTAATAATCAGAAGAGCTAGCATTGGACTGCAGGGCATTGCCTGTGCATTCAAGATTCCTGTCGATTTCTTCCTTGATCCTGCCGGAATTACAATAGGCTGTAAGTTGAAGTACTATTCTTTGTGCTCTCTTCTGATGAATGGCACGGGGTGGTGCCGCTGTCCGTAGATCGATGGAAATATTCTTAAGTCACATAAACAGGGAGCGACAAACCAAGGAGGTTTCTATGAAAAAGAAAAGGAAAATCCACCCTGCCATCTTCGAACTAAAAGATGATTTTGAAAAAGGAAAGCTGACCCGCCGCGAATTTATTCGCTACGCTGCCCTTTTAGGTATGTCTGTGAGTATGGCTGGGCCACTGTTGGGTTGCGCCAAGGAAGAGAAAGAGCAGGTTCAACCTGCCGCTAAAGCCAAGCGCGGCGGAACTCTCAGAGTGTCGGGGGCAGTTCAGAAGGTCACCCACCCAGCACAATTTTCCTGGGTCGTACCCTCAAATCAGCTGCGTCAAGTGGCAGAGTATCTAACCTACACAGACGGCAACAACGTCACCCATCCCTATCTGTTGCGGAATTGGGAGGTAAGAGAAGACCTAAAGACCTGGACATTTAACCTGCGCCAGGGAATCAAGTTCAACAATGGCGATGAGTTCACCGCAGATGACGTGGTCTTCACCTTGAACCAGTGGCTCGACAAAGATGTGGGGTCCTCGCTGCTAGGCATGGTAGGGGCTTATTTGAGTCCCACCGGTATCGAAAAGACGGACAAATATCAGGTGAAACTACATCTCAGCAAGCCGGAGATAGCCGTACCGGAACATATGTTCCACTACCCCGCTCTGGTTCTCAACCACAGGACTTTTGAAGGCGATTTCATCAAAAAGCCGCACGGCACCGGACCATACACCTTGGAACTCTACCGCGAAGGTGAGCGCTGCGTGCTCAAACAGAGGAACGACTACTGGCAACAAGGGGACGACGGCAAGCCGCTGCCATACATGGATAGCATGGAATTTATCGACATGGGCAGAGAAATGTCCCCTCAGATTGCCGCTATTAAGGCGGGAGAGATCGACATGATCGATCTCAGTGATTCCGGAGGCACTGATGTTTTCCAAACCCTGAAAGGCGATCCCAACATAACCATTCTTCCATCCACCACCGGCCAGACGAGGCTATTGCGCATGAGGGTTGATATGAAACCCTGGTCCGACAATAGAGTGCGCATGGCATTGAAACTTTGTCAGCACCGAGAAAAGATTTTGGCGCTGGCTTATTTCGGTCAAGGTATGCAGGGACACGACTTCCACGTCTCCCCCATTCACCCGGAGTACTGCGAAAAGCCAGTACCCAAATATGATCCTGAGAAAGCCAAACAACTCCTGAAGGAGGCAGGATATCCTGATGGTCTTGAGGTCAACTTGGCTGTTGGGAGTGGGTGGAGCGATGTGGTGCGCTACGCTGAGGTGCTCAAAGAGGATGCGGCTCCGGCTGGCCTGAGAATCAATATCCAGACTATGCCCACGAGCCAGTACTGGGAGAAGTGGACCGAGGTGGATTTGGGTATTACCCCCTGGACCCACAGGCCATTGGGCACCATGGTGCTGAATCTGGCCTACATCGCTGATGATGAGGGCAAGCCGGTTCCCTGGAATGAGACACGGTGGGTTGACCAGGAATTCTCCCAATTGCTCGAGCAAGCCAATGGTACCCTGGACGTGGATGAGCGCCGTAAGATTTTTTGCAAGTTGGAGGATATCCAAATGAGCAGGGGACCAATCGGTATTGCCTGGTGGCGAAATGTCTGGATGGTGATGAGAAATAGTGTTCAGGGAGCGGAAGGCCATCCGACTCTCTACATGCTTTTCAATAAGGTATGGCTCAAAGAGGCATGAGATAGAATCAGAGTTTAACTCAGCCTTGACGGCGTTGTAAAAAGTCCATCTGTCCCGCCCCGGCGGGATTGCGCTTCATCTTTAGTCATTGCGGCGTACCTGTAAGTACGCCTCATTCCTAAAGATTATTCGCGCTCGCTGCGCTCCGCTCAGTCCCACCACTTGGTGGCGGGTTCCCAGTTTCGCGCGCCTTGCATCTGGAGCTTTTTACTGTGCCGTCTCATTAATGACTTTTT
>CBFDBW010000401.1:0-3026 GCA_965603145.1 uncultured Syntrophobacterales bacterium | reverse complement strand
TGGTCAGCCTGGCCAACGGCTGTATCTGCTGTGTCATCAGGAGTGACCTGATCAGTGCGGTGTTGCAGCTGGCTGATCGTCCAGAGCGGCCGGACCACATCGTCATCGAGTCCAGTGGTGTGGCCGATCCGGCCAGTGTGGTCAGGGCTTTCATGGTGCCGGAAATCCGGAGTACTGTGCTGCTCGATGGCGTCATCACCCTTGTGGACGCTGAGCAGGCCCTGGTCCTTCCTGATGAAGAAACGAAGCTGGCGCGGGCGCAAGTCATCGGCGGCGACCTGATTGTCCTGAACAAGATCGACCTGGTCGATGATCAGACCCGCTCACAAGTCCGCAACTGGATAGGAGAGATCAGACCCGGGGTGCAGATCCTAGAGGCCGCCTACTGCAGCTTGCCCCTGGAGATCTTGCTTGGGGTGCAGGCGATCGACCCGGTTACGGCAACAATCTACAAAGCCAACGGAGAACCTGGCCATGATGTCCTGCCTGACTGGCGGGCATCTTACTGTCAGCACGATCATCATCACGATCGTATTTTTGACACCTGGAGTTACGAATCGGACAGCCCCTTGCACCTCGGCCTGCTACAGCAGGTGTTGAGTAATTTGCCGAAGACGATGTACCGCGCCAAGGGCTTTGTATATGCAGTCGAAAAGCCCCATCGTCGGCTGGTGCTTCAACTCGTTGGCCGGCGAGCGACTCTCGCGGTGAACGGATCATGGGCCGGGGAAATACCGCAGACCCGCCTGGTGTTCATTGCCGGAAGCGGGACCTGTAATGTCTCTGCCATCGAACAGGCCCTGAATGTCTGTCAAACTAACATCAAAAAAGGAGTAAAAAAATGAAAAAGCAATTAAGAGCATTACTTACCGGCTATTATAATGGGACCAACACCTATGTGCCTCCGTAAGTTGGGACGATAGCATGCGTGAGGGCCTTGGCAAAAGCGGTCTTCAGGCAATACCGTAGAAACTATGAATTTACCCCCCCCCCTCGCTCCTGAGATGAAACAACGCTGGGGCGAGGGAGAAAAACGTACCACAAACTAACATCTAAATTTAAGGAGAAAAAAAATGGCTATTCTAAAAAATGAACCTGTCTTTAACTTCAAAGATGGAGATTACGCCAAGCCCCACCACATCATCGTGAAAGGGAGTTGGAAAGAAATCGGATTCGATCTCGCCACACTCGCAAAAAATGAATACGACGTGAAGCTGGTCCCTTACCGTAGTCCCGTCTATGGTAAAGCGCGCCGCGAGTATCTGGCCCAGAACTGGCCGCACGTGGCCGAAATGCAAAAGGGAGTCCTAAAAGCCTTTGGTCACCCGGAAGATTCTGTCGAGTTTGATGGTACCAACCTTCCTTTCGACTGGTACGAAACAACGCGTTCCGGTCTCAGCTCCTTAGGATCAGCTAATTTTTGTTCGGGCTTGGTCCTGCCGAAAGAGGATTCGGAGGGCGGCGCCGTTTATGTTGCCCGCAACATGGATTTCGCCCCCGTGGTCGAATGGTATTCGGCCTTAGGGAAAAAAGCGCCGGAAGGCTGTTATGGAGCCTTTGAGCGAGCGATCGTGATCGAGTTTCAGCCGGACGAGGGGTATCGCACCATTTGCTCGGGACCAAATGAATTATTGATGCCTTGGGGTGATGGAATCAATGAAAAGGGACTCTGGATGAGTTGCATGTACGACCCGCAGGGTGGCGGCCGCGATGGCAGCCCGCCGGTCGGCGGAGATGTGTCGGGCATTGTCATGACGCAACTCCATCAACTGATACTCACCACCTGCGCCACTGTGGAAGAGGCCAAAGAAGCGATCCTCAAAAACAGAATCCTGCAGACCATAATGCCCCTACATATGCCCATTGTGGATGCCACGGGTGCTGCAACAGTCTTTGAGATCGACAAGGGTGGGGCCTATACATTTACTGATCGCGTGGCTGGCGAACCACTCTTCAGCACCAATCACCCGATTCACATCTATCCAACACCAGAAACCTATCCTGATGTGGATATGACCCATGAACACAACACCTTTGTTAGGCAGCACATGCTTCGGGATGCATATAGCAAGATGACCCCACCGTTCACGCTGGACGATGCGGAGAACCTGATTAACGTCGTCCATTGCTCTTTTGTTGATGGTACAAAAGCAGAATCTCAACAGGACGAAAGGACCCTGGCTAATATCAAGGCCGACCTCTCGAAGCCGGAGATTCACATTCGTTGGTTTCTACGGGATGTGGGACCAGTTGCCGGAACCAATCACATGGAAGATAAGATGAGTGACTTTTACACATTTGGTTTCTGAAGCCTGCTCATGTAGGCAGGCGACCGGAGCAGCGGCTTAGAACCGCTGCTCCGGTCAACAATCAGAAGCAAGGAGACACGAATTAACATTGAATGATCTCAAGCCAACACCCATTCCGGTCACCATCGTATACAGTACCGACCTGCTCTTTGATTATGAAGGAAGCAACAGCTCAAAGACCTCACGCTCAGAAAGCCCTGGTTCACCTCTGCGGAGATCATGATTCAAGCCACCGGAAACACCGGGGATTGTGTAGCGCTGTGCGGCAAGAGAAATATGTACGGAAAAGTCGGTGTCATCGAAGAGGGTGCCCTGGCAGATATCCTGATCTACAACAAGAATCCTTTAAAGGATGTAAGTGTTGCCGAGGATTTCGAAAACAACCTCAAACTCATCATGAAGGACGGTAAAATCTACAAGAACACGCTTTAGAGACGTAAATGGAATGGTTCACACGTGGGGGGAGGGGGCGTCTCCCCCCCACGCACCGAGAAAATCGGTTTAGGTTGACCAGCAAGGTCAGTAAATAATGTTACACAAAATTCGAAAGGAGTAGACAGATGAATACAAAAGAACAAATTGACAGAGACGCAGTTGAATCATCGATGCAAGAAATCAGCACCCATGGAAAAGGCAAACTCTCTCGCCTTGGTATTATGGACGTGGTGGTGCTGGAGGGCACTTTTATGGAAATTGGCCGTCAGTATGGTCATCTCC
>CBFDBW010000400.1:0-3034 GCA_965603145.1 uncultured Syntrophobacterales bacterium | reverse complement strand
TTCGCCATATCTCTTCTCTTTCTTTTGATGCCGTTTTTTAAACGGCCCAAAAAATATTTTGGCTTCCTCTCGGTCACTGATCGAATCCCGATTATTGACTACATTTGTGCTGGGCTGGGAGCGTTTACCGCACTATACCTGGCGATATTCTATGAAGGAATCGCCATGCGGGCCGGAGCACCGTCCACTGCGGACATGATTTCCGGAACGATCCTGGTAATACTACTCCTTGAGGCGACAAGGAGGATAATCGGGCCGGCTCTCTCGGTCATTGCCATTGGTTTTACACTCTATGCCTTCCTTGGCCCTTATATGCCCGATCTAATAGCATTCAAAGGGGTTTCACTCAGCAAATACTTGAGCAACATCACCAATTCAACAGAGGGAATCTACGGTATTCCCCTCGGAGTTTCCTCTGCCATTGTCTACCTGTTTGTGCTCATGGGAGCGCTATTGGATAAGGCGGGGGCAGGAAGATTTTTCACCGACCTTGCCCTCTCCTTTCTCGGTCGGTTCAAGGGGGGTGCTGCAAAAGCTGCCATTGTAGCGAGCGGTGCCACCGGTCTTGTTTCCGGCTCCAGCATTGCCAATATCGTTACCACCGGACCTTTCACCATACCCTTGATGAAAAAAATAGGCTATCCCGCCAAGAAAGCGGCGGCAGTCGAGGTTGCCGCCAGCACGGACGGGCAGTTGATGCCGCCGATTATGGGGGCGGCGGCATTTATCATCGCCGAATACGTAAACGTGCCTTACATCGAGGTGGTGAAGGCAGCCGCCATTCCGGCTTTCGCTTCTTATTTCGGGCTTTTCTGCATAGCTCATCTTGAAGCATCAAAACTGGGAATCGAAGGCCTTCCTCCTGAAGACATCCCCAGCTTCTGGGGGACGCTGAAAACTGGAGCACATTACTTGCTGCCACTGGCAGTGCTGCTGTTTGAACTCATCTATCTTCGCCACTCTCCTGAACTGGCAGCTTTCAGAGCCATAATGCTTTTATTTGTGGTTATCTTCTACCAGGAAATAAGAAGAGCGATCCCGGAGAAGAGGGGAATAGGCTCTGCCATTAAAAGTGGATTTCTGCTTATTCGGGATGGCTTTATCCAGGGCTCCAAGAACATGATGTCGGTGGCGCTCGCATGTGCATCGGCGGGAATAATCGTGGGCGTTGTCAACATGGGCATCGGCGGGATGATATCAGCTGTTGTGGAGATCCTCTCCTATGGCAATATCTTTCTCTTGCTTCTCATCACCGCCATCGCCAGTCTCATAATTGGTATGGGACTTCCTACTACAGCCACCTATATCGTAATGGCATCCTTGACGGCGCCAATCATTGTTGAAGTGGGAGGCCTTTTTGACTTTATCATTCCATTAATGGCGGCTCATCTGTTCTGTTTCTACTTCGGCATATTGGCTGATGATACACCACCCGTGGGTCTTGCCGCTTATGCTGCCGCTGCCATAGCGGAGTCTGATCCGATTCCCACCGGCATCCAGGGCTTTTTGTATGATATAAGGACCTCCTGTATCGCCTTCATGTTCGTATTCAACCCGGAGCTGATACTACACAACATCAATAGTTGGCCACAGGGTATCATGATATTCATCATGTCCCTGATTGGGATGTCTTCTTTTGAGTGTTTTGCCCAGGGGTGGTGTTTGACCAAGAACAAACTATATGAGATTCCTTTCTTCCTGGCAGCATGGTTCACTCTCTTCCACCCAGGCGGAGTCGCTACGTTTTTCCATGTAGATCTTTCCATGAGGTATTATTTCTATCCGCTCGGTATAGCCATTTACGCGCTTGTAGTATTCCAGCAGAAAATAAGAATGATGGCGGCGGAAAGGGCAAAAACCGGGTCGGCTGTCTAAACCAAACTCTCCGCATTTCTCATTAGTGTCCATCCGGGCTAGCTCTCGCGTGTCATTCTGAGGAGTGCCGCCCTTGGCGGGACTTCGAAGAATCCGGAGATCTTTCGCGGAGTTTATCCTGAGTAAATCGAAGGACTCAGAATGACAAAGGGTAGTACGCGGACCCCTTTCCTCAGAAAAGACCTTCTAAGAAAATGCACACCGCCTTGCTGAACCTTTTTGTTTCTCCTATAATTCTTTAAGCAAAGACCCCACGACAGTAGGAGAGTTGAAGGATGCAAGACGATTCTCCCGGAGGTGAGATTTGGGTTAGCCTGTCTGTTTGGTCGCCGCAAGTCGTGCAGGAACCTATGGCGAACTTTCTGGTGGAGCAAACGAGCCGGGGTGTAGAGTTAAAAGGCAACTGGATCAAGGCGTACTGCCGCCAGGGCGAAGAAGCGCGATATTGCCTCAAACAGTTGCACCGTTACTACAAGGACCTCCAGCAACTGTACCCGGAATTGCCGACACTGAAAGTACTGCAGGAAGATTTGCAGGATGAAGATTGGGCAGAATCCTGGAAAACCTTTTTTAAACCCATACTGATTGGCAGCAATATTGTGGTGAAACCCAGTTGGGAGTCTTATGAGTCAAGTGCAAATCAGGTTGTTATAGAAATCGATCCGGAACGGGCCTTTGGCACTGGCAATCACCCGAGCACAGCTCTTTGCATCGAAATACTCGAGCACATTCTAGACAGCGTTTCAGCAGAAGAGGGGCATTCGGGTTTTTCTGTATTGGACGTGGGCACTGGAAGCGGTATTTTGGGGATTGTTGCTGCATGCCAGGGGGCGCAGCTGGTCTTGGGCCTGGAGATCGATCCTGAAGCCCTTGAAGCAGCACAGCGCAACGTGGATAGAAACGGCGTTGGGGAGGTCATGTCGGTCGCTCTTACTCCCCTGGATCAGGTGGGGCAGACTTTTGATGTGGTGGTAGCCAACCTCACCGCATCCCTCCTCACTCACATGGCAGATGACCTGGCCGGGCACGTTTCTGATAAGGGCGTGTTGTTGCTCTCGGGTATATTGGCCGAGCAGGTGGAAGAGGTTGCCAAATGTTTCCAGGCTCATTACTTTAAAGTGGTGGACAGTCGAGCCACGGAAGAGTGGCGAGCACTGGT
>CBFDBW010000399.1:0-3045 GCA_965603145.1 uncultured Syntrophobacterales bacterium | reverse complement strand
CATGCTAGGCAAGCGCACGTCCATAATGACCAAATCTGGCACACTTTCCCTGACAATCTCCAGGCCCAACTCGCCGGTGGAAGCGGTCTTAACCGTATAACCTTCCTTAGTCAGGATCTTCTTGAAGCTTTGTCGGAGTTGAGGGTCGTCGTCGACGACTAAAATCGTGTTCAAGGTTCCTCCTCCCTTACCGGAAGACTGATGGTGGATAGGGCCCCGTCACCCTCGCGGGAGCTCAGTTCCAGTTTGCCACCATGCTCTTCTATGATCCGTGCCGCGATAGTGAGACCCAGCCCCGTACCCTCCTCCTTGGTGGTGAAAAAGGGTTCGAACAAATCATCTTGGATGGATTCCGGGAACCCTGGGCCATTGTCACTCACTCGGATAACTACTTTACGGCCCCGTGGCTCCTCTACTACCTCTTCCTCACGAATGGCAATCAAACCTCCATATCCCATGGCTTCGCTAGAGTTAACCAGGAGGTTGACCAGGGCTTCTTTTAGCTGATCCGGGTCTGCGTAGATCTCTGGGAGCCAGGATTGACGGCTCAGTCTCACCTCAACACCATACGAGTCTAACCGTTGTTTGAGCAGATTGAGAGCCATGTCCACCACGTCTGAGGGACTGACCTTTTGCATCCTCAGCCTGGGCCGGCGAGAGTACTCCAGGAAATTACGAACTATGCCATCAATATGGCGGATCTCCTCTGAAATCACCTTCAGGTCTTCTCGTTCGCTCTCAGACAAGCCGACAGTTCCCTCCATGGAGAAAAGCCGCATCTTCACCGATGTGAGTGGATTACGGATACTGTGTGCTACGCCGGCAGCGAGTTTTCCTACCGTGACCAGTTTGTCTGAGTCCCTCATTGCTCGCTGCATGCGCTTGTGTTCGGTAATGTCTTGCGCAATGGTTGAGGCACCTATGATGTTACCGGTTGCATCCTTGATTGGCGATATGGTTAGGGACACATCGATCTTTTCGCCATCTTTTCTCAACCGCACAGTCTCATACCGGTCAACACGATCTCCTCTTTTGATCCTTTCAAGAATTTGCGATTCATCGTCAGGAATTTCAGGGGGGACCACTACGGAGATTGGCCTACCAATGGCCTCCTGCGCTGAATAGCCGTAGATCTTTTCGGCTCCCGGGTTCCAACTGGTAATAATGCCATCTAATGTCTTGCCGATAATTGCATCATTGGAGGATTCTACTATGGCGGCCAACTGAACCAGTGCTTCGTCGGCTCCTTTGTGGTCGATTGCGTGTCCCAACCGCCAGGCAACAGCGTTGATGAAGTCCCTCTCTTCCTTGAGAAATGGTTCCTCGTCTTCTTCTGGTTTTTCATCCAGGTAATGGAC
Source organism: uncultured Syntrophobacterales bacterium (assembly GCA_965603145.1). Taxonomy (GTDB): domain Bacteria; phylum Desulfobacterota; class Syntrophobacteria; order BM002; family BM002; genus BM002. Next base: position 1,687 of record CBFDBW010000399.1, on the reverse strand, counting down.
TTCCACGGTACCGGCTGGATTTCCATGCTCCATGATATCAGCCGTTTGCTTCCAGATGCTCTCCTCGAAGTTAGTAGATCTAAACTCCTTCTCCTTGAAGACTATTCGTGCTGAAGTTATTTCAGGATACTGCCAGCCATGGGGAATTAAATCCACTGTGCCCTGAATTATCTCTTCGATGGAGATGCCCGGCGTGTCTACAAGAGCAGAAATGCCATAAAGACAATTTAGTTCCTTGATCCGCACTCCAAGATCATCGGTTCGCTCCCGCACTTGTATTTCTAAGTTGTCGCGAGCTTGTTGCAGTGCCTCCTCTGCCCGTTTGCGTTGGGTAATATCCCGGTTACTTACCCGTCTGCCGAGATAACTCCCCTCGGGACTAGACACCGGCTGACAAAAATGACTGATCCAGCGTTCAGCGCCGTTCCGGGTGACTATGCGGAAGTCAATGGACCGCACCTTTTCTGGCTCAGACTCCTTGACAATATGGTTCTCAATCTCAGTTCGGTCGTCAGGATGGGTGATTCTCTTCAGTAGGCCAGGGTCTTTTTGAAATTCATCCGGACGATATCCAGTGATGCGTTCGCACGATGGCGAAACATAGAGGTAATTGCCCTCCGGGCCAATCCAATATTCCCAGTCATAGGTAAAGTCAGAGACGGTACGGAACCGTTCCTCGCTCGCCAATAGAGCGTTCTTGGCACCCTCGAGTTGGTTTTGTGATGCCTCCAACTGAGTAACTCGTTGGCGCAAATCGAGCAATTCTTTGATTAATTGATCCTTTGACTTCCCCTCATCTGTCATGGTGTAGCCTCGGAGACAGATAACAACGATTCAATAAGTTACTATGAAGCTTTAGTCATATATTGTTATACGTAAATTAGCACATAATATTAGTCAAAGGAGAGCAATATTTTTGTCTCGGGAAAAGGTCGACTCCTGGAAGGGACAGCCTCAGATCGATTTGTTTAGATTCCTTATAACGGAGGCGACTTGATATCATTCCGGGTTTGAAAAATGGTCGTCTTTGCTGTCCCTTTATTCGTGTCCTTTAGGTGTGCAAATTGACGCGGATAAAACTTCTGTAGCACCTCTTCGACCACCGACCTCAAGTGGTCAATATTATCTCCCGTCTTCTCTACAATAGCGCTCGCCTTTTCAACGGCAGGGCTTTCCACATCCCCCGAAAAGAATGTATGAATCACCACTGGCACCGGAGGTTCCCTATCCTTCAGCCGCTCAATTATCTCTGCCCCGTTCACGTACGGAATCTCAAGGTCCAAAATCAAGAGATCCAGGGGCTCAGCACTATTGATTACCGTCAATAACTGCTTGCCATCCTTTGCTAATTGCACCCGGTAGCCATCTGCCTCAAACTCACGCCGGAGAAGCTCACGTATGTGTCGGTTCCGATCCGCTATCAAGATCGTAAATGAGTCTTTCATCAGGCCTCCTCGAGATTTTGTTTCTCCTAAACAGAGCAACTGATGTGCCAAGATGCGGGAGTGTGTGGAAATTGGGTTAAGTAGATGAAATCAGAGAAGATTGTTTGAAATAGAAGGAGTTATTCATAAGAAACAAAGGTACCTGTCCGTCAGGTTTTTTTACAGACTGTAAAGTCCTACCAGGTTTCATCAACAGTTAAGCTTTGGCTAATAAGGAATGATTCCAATCACATAGGTATTTT
>CBFDBW010000398.1:0-3058 GCA_965603145.1 uncultured Syntrophobacterales bacterium | reverse complement strand
GTTGGCGTGGTAACCTTAATGTTCTCAGGCGAACCGAGGACCAAATGTACCTCCACCCCCATCCGTTCCACCAGGGCAGCATCGTCAGTAACCAACATCTTATCCCGCGAAGCCTTCTCATACGCTAACCGCAAAAGGTTGGCTTGAAAAGCCTGGGGCGTCTGCGCCAACCAGATGGTTTCGCGTTCCAAGGTCTCAGCCACCACTTCTTCTTTTGCCCTTTTCACGGTCTCACCTGCGGGTATGGCTGCTAGTGCAGCACCATGGTGATTGGCGGCCTCCAGCACTGCCCCCAGTAGCTCGACACTTAAAAGCGGCCGCACGCCGTCATGAACTACAACCAGTTCGCAATCACCTGGGACTGCCTCGAGCCCACAGGCCACGCTATCTTGACGTTCCGAACCACCGTCCACCACCCCGAGTAACTTACGACAAGGATAGGGTCCGAGAACACGCTCCTTCAGGGCTTGGCGCTGTTGAGGGGCTACCACCAGCACCACCCCGTCAACCTCAGGGCTCTTATCAAACACTTCAAGTGTGTGGGCGAGAACAGGAATTCCTTGCAGATGCAGAAACTGCTTTTCAACAGTTCCACCCATGCGCCGTCCCTCACCAGCGGCTGGAATTATGGCAACAACACGCATAACTGTTCTACGCTTAGGAAATGGGGATGAATTTACCCTAATGTTGCATACCTATGTCGCGGAAAAACGCGCAAGAGTGCGTTCCCGCCGAGGGCGGGACTGCGCACAGGCTAGGACAGGACGAGGCGTACTTAACCGTACGTGAAGTCCTGTTCCGAGCACAGCCGTCCCGCCAAAGGCGGGACTATCGCGCGAGCGCAGCGGTTTTTACCGTTGTAGGTATGCAACATTAGGGTTTAGAGGGACATAAGGATTCTGTAGACAAAAAAAAGAGAATAGAGCAGGTCATAAGCCGAGTTCTGTTTCCTTCGGGGATCACTCCCCAATGGACAATGATCATTCATCTAGGACTACGATTACTCGCAGCCTCCAGCGACCTACCCGAGAGCTTGGGCGGGCCACCCTCAACGCTCTCCTATTTGGTCTTGCTCCAAGTGGGGTTTGCCGAGCCTCCGATGTCACCACCGGAGCTGGTGAGCTCTTACCTCACCGTTTCACCCTTACCTCGGGAAACAAACGTTCCCCGAGGCGGTCTGCTTTCTGTGGCACTTTCCTTCCCATCACCGGGACTGGGCGTTACCCAGCACCTTGCCCTATGGAGCTCGGACTTTCCTCTCCCCCGGCCGCCGAAAAACGGCAAGCACGGAGCAGCGATCATTTGACCTACTCTATTCTCACCGCGTCAAGCGATATGTCTCTCTATCTCCCCCCTGCAGGCCACGATCTATGGCCTCATTCGCCAACCGATCAGCCTGATGATTCAGTTCACGGCCTACATGAAAAATAGCATAATCGTCAAACTGCTGCAATCTTGACACGGCCTGGTCAAACAATGACCGCAATCGAGGATTGCGTACCTTATACTTTCCGCTTACCTGTCTCACCACTAGTTCAGAGTCCGAAAATATCTTAATCCGCTTGACACCCAGGTCTGCCGCAGCCTCCAGTCCCCTTACAAGGGCCCGGTATTCTGCTTCGTTATTAGTGCCATTGTCGAGATAGCGACTGAGTTCAAAAATGTGTTCACCCTTCTCATCCAAAAGGACCACTCCTGCTCCGGAGGGACCCGGATTGCCCCTTGAAGCTCCATCGCAGTAAAGAGAAACACTCATCATTCGCGTGCCGCCCCTCCCTTCCTGACTATCCGCCGCAGGAGCAGTCCATTCTTCACAGCAACGTAGGTGTTCGGCGACAGCCTGGAAGAGGCTGCGCACATCTTTCCTGGTAAGATCGGGAAATTCGGCTCGGAGTAGCTCAGTGGGCAAACGCTCACCCAACCGCTCGAGAACCCGAATAAGCCGCTGACGATCAAGTGCGCTTCTTGAACCCATTAACGTAAATCCCTTCCGCTACTCCAGCTCCCCCAAAACCTGGGACGACTGCTTATATGTCTCGTGACCTGTCCAATAAATAATCCGCAGGCAATTGGGACAGTTCATCATCGTTTCATTTCTTTGCAAATCGATAAAGGTCTGAGCGGGCAAATTCATGTGGCAAACCCCGCAGGTGCCACTGTGCACCGGGGCCAGCGCCACACCAGCTCTTTTATCTCGTAGAAATTGGTACTTTTTCAGCAAATCTGAAGGAATTTTGGGTTTGAGCTGCTCCTTCTGTTCTTCAAGACCCATAATCAGCAAATCTGCCTTCTTCGCCTCCTTTTCAAGCTGGGCACCCTCCTCTTCCAGTTTCTTGCTGGCCTCGACCACCAACAGCTTGTGCTCCCGGATCTGCCTATCCAGATCATCGGCGCTCTCCATCTGCTCGATGATCTGGTCTTCACGCCCTCGAACAAGCTCTTCAATGTCGTCGATCTCTTTCAAGCTGGCCTGATACTCCTTGTTGCTCTTGACCTCCAAAAGCTTCTGCTTGCTCTTGGTTTTTCGCCCTTCTAGGTCCTCCAACTCTCCCTCCAGCTCCCGCCGCAATTTCTTCCCAGACTCCAGTATCATCTTTTTGTCTTCCAGCCTCGCCTCAGCCTCCTTTTCTTTCTTTTTCAGCGCGGCGATCTCCTTGGGAGCGCGAGCTTTGTGCTCCTCAAGAATCTTGATCTTTCTTTCGATTTCCTGAAGCTCAATAAGTAATTGTAACGTCTCTTGCAAGGTATCCCTCCGGATCGTTATTATTGAAGTTATACAGCTTTCGCGATTGCTGATTGTGGGGTTCCAGTTTTAGATTGAAGCAAGTCCAAGCGTGCAGTTCATAACATGCCGCAATCCACAATCTGAAGATGTGGCCCAACTATAGGATTGGCTCCCAACCTTGGCACAAAAAAAAGGGTGCAGCCTGTGTGGCGCACCCTTTTTGCCGAGTCTCTCGGAATTTCGGCCTCGGATTGTTGGACCGATCCCTGTTCCCCGCCGAGAAACCATATCTTCCTCTCAACGGGTCGAGAAAATTCACGCTCTGGTTTGACT
>CBFDBW010000397.1:0-3059 GCA_965603145.1 uncultured Syntrophobacterales bacterium | reverse complement strand
TGCTCATACCTCTTTTCTATAGCCAGGGGCAATACCACATCCTGTTTACAGAGAGAAGCGATGAGGTAGTACTCCACAAAGGGCAGGTCTGTTTTCCCGGGGGTACACAGGAGCCATCTGATTCAAATCTACTCGAGACTGCCCTCAGGGAGGTCAAGGAAGAGATAGGTCTGGAGGCTAAGGATGTTGAGATTCTAGGGGAACTTGATGATATGCTAACCTTTGTCACTGACTATGTCATTTCGCCTTTTGTCGGCTTGATAACCCGTCCCCACTCCTTGAAAACCAACGGCAGAGAAGTCAAGGGAGCATTCTCTGTGCCCCTGTCCTTTCTAATGGATGAAGCCAATTTCAAGCAGGATTCTTACGCCTATGAGTATGAAGGGCACATCATCTGGGGGGCTACCGCCAGGATCCTAAGGCAGTTCATTGATTTGTTGAAATCTGAGGATGGGGCATGATGAAGGTCATTTCTTCTCTTTAGGCTTCTCTTTGGCCTTGACTTTAATTGCTTTGGGCTTTACTTGTTCGACTTTGGGTATAGCTAGAGTTAGAACGCCATCTTCCATTGTCGCTTAGCACTTCTCTGTCTTGAGCCCGGTGGGAAGGATCACGCTTCGGGAAAAAGCGCCATAGCGTCTCTCCTGGTACAGGTAGTCCTCTTTCTTGATCTCCTGTTCCGCTTTGGTCTCCCCCTTGATTGTCAGCATTTCACCGGTGATGTCAATGGTAACATCCTCGGGCTTCAATCCGGGCAAAGTCGCCTTCACCAGTAACTCGTTGGGTGTCTGGTAGACATCCAACGCTGGTGCAGGTACTTCGCCAAGAGCGGCTAAAGCACGGGAAAGGTGGACAAAGCTGCCTTCAAACAGTTTGTCCATTGCCTGTCTCAGACTCATGAGTTCGCTAAAGGGTTGCCATCTTTCTATAGCCATTTGTTATCTGACCTCCTTTTCGGTTTCTTGCTGAGCCCCACTCTCAGTCCTGGTGATGTTATAAGAAACTTAAGCAACATTATCAAGTTATCTAGAATCCTGTTGATGATACTTGACAAATATTGTTAATAATTCCATAATTCGGTACGAAATCAGCAGAGAAGAAAGATGGCAAACAAAGATTATTACCAGATTTTAGGCGTGGATAGAAACGCTTCGGAAAAGGAAATCAAGCAGGCCTACCGCCGTTTGGCTCGCAAACATCATCCTGACCTGAACCCGGGCGACAAATCTGCTGAGGCGAGGTTCAAGGAGATGAATGCGGCCTATGAAGTTCTTTCCAATCCTGAGAAGCGAAAGAAATACGACCAGTTTGGTGACCAATGGGAATACGCTGAGCAATTTGCTAAAGCTGGAGGCCAGGGCGGAGTGCGCTGGGATGTTGGCAAAGGTGGCACCACGTTCGAATACGGCGACGAGAGCGGGTTGGGCGACATTTTTTCAAGCTTGTTTGGTGATGCGGGTATAGGCTCCAGGATGAGGCGTGGACGGCAGCGCGGCCAGGATGTGGAGTCCCCCGTCGAGATTAGCCTTGAGGAAGCGTACCATGGCTCTAGGCGTATGATACAGCTTCAGAGGACTGAGCCCTGCACGGCCTGTGGGGGCACAGGCAGGGTGGGCAATCGAGTCTGTACTATGTGCAGCGGCACCGGTGGAAAAGTAATCCCGAGGCGCCTGGAGGTCAAGATTCCCCCGGGAGTTAAAGATGGCTCGAGGATTCGTATGGCGGGAGAAGGCGCGCCGGGTCGTGCTGGAGGTAGCAAAGGAGACCTTTATCTGATAGTGAAAATCCTGCCCCATAAGCTCTTTGAGCGCAAAGGTGATGACCTTTACACTGAGGTCTCCGTGCCTTTGGCTACTGCTGTACTCGGTGGCGAGGTCCGATTACCGACTTTGGACGGCAATTTATCTCTTAAGATTCCGCCGGAGACTCAAAATGGGAAGGCTTTTCGCCTGGCGGGAAAAGGCATGCCCCAACTGGGCAATGCCAATTACGGTAACATGTTTGCCAAGGTAAATGTGGTGCTGCCCACCAATTTGACCAAGGAGGAAAGAAGACTATTTGAGAGATTGCGGTCCCTGAGAACCGCATAAAGTGAGGTGCCACCATGACGGACTGGGAATCCAAGCCGAGATACGTAATAAGCATAGCTGCGAGAATGATAGGCATAGAAGCGCATACGTTGCGGTATTACGAAAGGCTGGGGCTGGTCGAACCGGAGCGCTCAAGTGGGAATATCCGTCTCTATTCGGAGGAAGATATTGAGCGGCTACACTATGTCAAAGCGCTGATGAGTGACTGTGGCGTTAATCTGGCTGGAGTCGAAGTGGCACTGAGGTTGATGCAGAGGATGAAAGACATGCAGCAGCAGCTTGAGGAAATGGAGAGAAGAATCAGCAAAGTTGCCGAGGCTGAAATGGAAGACGTCATACAGGACATAATAGAAGACGCGGAATGGAACGAGATATAGAAGCCATTTAACGACTGACCTGTCACTCTGAACAGAGCGAGAAACCCAGACACTTCGCTGTTGCTCAGGATGACAGAATAGACAATTAGGAGGTATAGAAACTTGAAACCAGACAGATTTACTGAGCAGGCGCAGGAGGTTCTAACAGCCTCACAAGAATTAGTTCGTCGCTATCACCATAACCAATGGGACGTGGAGCATATCTTGTTGGCTCTGCTCGAGCAGGAAAAAGGAATAACCAGGGACCTATTCCATACGCTGGGCGCTGATGTCGATGCGGTAAAAAAGCGGGTCGGAGCAACGCTGGAGAGTTTCCCTAAGGTGACGTACGAGGCGGGGCAGATTTATGCTACGCCGCGAATTGCCGCTCTTCTCGAGAATGCCAATAGGGAGGCTGATAGGCTCAAGGACGAGTTTGTCAGTACCGAACACTTGCTCATTGCTATTGCCGGGGAAACCAGAGGTGAGGCAGCGACAATCCTGGCTGAATCTGGTGTTACCCAGGAGAAGATCTATCAGGCCTTGCAGAAAATCCGTGGCGGTCATCGAGTCACCGATCGTCAGGCGGAAAGCAAGTACCGCTCCCTGGAAA
>CBFDBW010000396.1:0-3066 GCA_965603145.1 uncultured Syntrophobacterales bacterium | reverse complement strand
AACCTTGGCAGGAGCAGCAATTTTTTGCTCGGAACTCGTCGGGGAGGGTTTAGGAGGTGGTTGTTTCTGCGGTTTGAGGTAAGATGTATCAATAGCGCAGCTGGCACAGAATAGCAGGGCAATCATAACGGGAAATATCTTAACACTGCACGATTCAGAATGAATTTTCATTTTCCTCCACAGGCTTTAGCAAAAGACCGCCAACACACTTACGGCGAACACCGCGTTAGATTTCCGGCGAACGAGGAATCACACATTCCCGTTTTTGGTGAGGGGATTATAAAGAAAGCGTTCTGAATGGTCAAGTATATAAAGCGGAGTTCCCTCAATTCTTGAAAAGACCCATCGTTTCTGTATTCCCCAGCTGCGAATCCGGTAGGGTCACTGCTCAAGCTCGCTTATTCTCTCTCTGGGCCAACCTGGTCACTGTGAACAACCACGGTGCCACGAGGGCGACCACAAAGCCGAACAGGGCACTGAGAATCACATGCCAGACAATTTTCATGGCCGGGCTCATCTTTATGACGATTGGGCCAGAGAGCGCCCTTAAGGAGAGGAAAAGAGCGAAGAGCACGACCAGTCCCAGGGCCCCTCTCAAAACTCGGCGCCGCCACTTCCCCCCTGCTGAGAAGTTTAGGTGTTGTCCCTCCAGCAAAAAACCTACGCCTAATCCTATAACCAGGCCCACCGGCGTGGCCGTGCGGCCCACAGGATGAACCATGAGAATGATTAGCGGTATGAGTACCGCCAGGGCATAGCGGCAGATAAGGCTCAGGCTAATAAGTCGGACTCGCAGGTAGGGTTCGGCCAGCAGCCACAGAATTAGATAGAACACTCCCACCAGCAGACCGCCGATTACATCCTGTGGGAAGTGCGCACCTACGTACATGCGGGAGAAGCCAATGAGGGCCATCGACATCACAGCCATGACCCAGAACCAGATTTTCTTATAGTGAAAGGCCATGTAGCCCCACAGAACCACTGCCATCTGAGTGTGTCCGCTTACGAAAGAGGGAGAGGTGTTATGCACATGCATCAGCGGATTAAGCCTAAGCGTGATACCTGCCTGCTCCAGCACGCTCATAAGGGCCGGGTCGTCGGGGCGCGGTATGCACCAGATGTCTTTGATCCATGTGTTGAGAATCCCAGTGAGCAGGAACGTATAAGCAAACCCCTGGCCCACTGGCTTTCTGACGCACCAATAGAGAAAAGTTAGAATGATGAAATAGGTCATCGAGTTGCCGATGTTCGTTATGATGAGGAAAACGGTGTCCATCAATCCGTTTCGCATCTCCTCCACATTTACCAAGACCCGATACCCCCAGGGTATGATGCCCCATAATAAATCACCCATGTTCCTCTTCCTTGCTTAACTTATGGCTTTCCCACTCGGGACTGGCTGTAGACCATCTCCAACTCTTGGTAGGCCATATCAAAGGTACGGCGACAGATGAAGTTGATAAAACCCTTCTTGGCCACCATCCAGCCCACATCCATAGCGATTCCAACCGGTGAGCCCTTCTTTACCCATCGATAGACTTTGAGCGGCCATTTCATCCAGCGATACATATCCCATGCTTTTTTCGCGAAAGACCGTACCTGCTTTGGCAGCAGGCTATTGGTGAAGGATTTCACGCTGTAAAGAGATTCTATCTGTATCCTGTGGAGTCTTTTCACCACCGGGATTTTTTCAGTCTCGCACACCGATTTAATCCAAATTTGGCTTCGTGTCAGAAGCGGTCCTATGGCAGCCTCTTCCAGCGGGCGCTCAGCGTCAGGGAAATATCTTTTGGCAATGACTTTGGCTGTTTGCCCCACTGCCTTTTTCCAGTCTTCAAGCCCGGGGGCAGAAATAAGTATGGCGGTAAAGCCCACCAGACGATTACGAATCTCCTGGATCTGAGGATCGGGAATATCGGGTTCTGAAAGTTTCAGAGAGCCCAGATCTTCAAGAGCTTTTTCCAATTCATCCATTTCGGTCGTAATTGCCTCCTCTTTGTCTTCTTCATCATAAGCCTGAATGGCCAGCTTTCCCACAAAGAGATAAACATCCACCAGCAAGCATCTGGTAAGGGTCATCATGATCAAACGATTTGAAAAATAGGCCAGCCATGAAAAAGGATCGGGTAGGATAACCAGACGCAACTGAAAGAGTCTCTGGATAACCTTCCAGTAGGGGCTCAAACATTGTACAATCCAATATTGGTTTACCCGGTTGTACCATTCGTAGGACTGCCGAATATGGCGAATACGAACTCGCCGCAGTCTCTGAAATCCTGGGCGGTGCAGGATCAGTTCCAGTCGATGGACAGATTCCTGGGCGGACTTCAGGAAACGTCCGGTGGTTATACGCAGTTCAGGCTTCTCCACCCCCGGATGGTGGCAGGTGGCAATGGAACGTATATAAGCAGAGAGGTCTGCCAATTCTCTCAGCTCGGGAAAAGTGGCCTGCCACGCTCTCTGACAACGCTCCAACACTACCTTAAGGGCGTGCTGTTGGGTCTCACCGGCTGCTTCTATCTCCTTATTAAGGTCTTTCAACTCTTTACGCAGGGAGCGCTTCCAGCCTAAGACTCCCCGCTGCCTCCAAACGAATAGAATGCTGGCTACTGCCAGCAACATAGTTGCAAAAGCCAACACGCCATGTAGGGTTTGCCAGGTCAACCACCAGTCCAATTCTAATCCTCCTTTTCTTAGTTTTGTGCATTTGCAAAATCAATATGCCTGATAACAGACTAATGTCAAACCAATTCTTCTCGTGATCTCATCAAAACGCAGAGATGGGGTAGAAATTAGGGGCTTCGCCCCAATTGGAATATTGGAACAATGGAACAATGGAATAATGGGCTCTGGAAGACTGGGACAGTGGTTTCCCCTGTTAAATAGGGTTCCGTCCGGGGAATTTAACAGGGTGAATTGGCAAAACACTATTGACAAGGAAGTTAATAGATGAGAGACTTCCTTACAAAACCATCATTCCAACATTCCAGTATTCCCTGGCCCAGACCTGGCTTCCATGGACTCAGTTCTGTATCTTCGTCCTGCGAAGTATTACAGCGACAAGAT
>CBFDBW010000395.1:0-3076 GCA_965603145.1 uncultured Syntrophobacterales bacterium | reverse complement strand
TTAGTCTCATTTGACACAGCCTACTTAGTTGTTGTAGTCTGGAACCAGTTCAAGTTCCTATTATCACTCGCTCCTTGAGCGACAATCTTTCACAACCGCTCAGACCTATCAAAACAAGTAAGTCATTTCTAAGCAGTTGCATAGGTTTTCCATTTTTGGTGGTCTATTACCCACAAAGCAGGGGGTAAACTCATGTCAGATGAACAGGTGGTTGAATTGCTGAAGAGCTGTACCATGAAACCAGAAGATATCATGCAACTAGAAGATATAAAGTCTAGAATGGAGACCCTCAACGAGATTGAAAAACGGCTACGACTGATAGTAGAAGCATTAAGAGACCGCTAGCAACATCGGTATTCCCAACTCATCAGCCACACCCTTAGACCACGGCATAGACTGGAGAGAGGAAGAGTCTGAGAGGTAATCCACCAAAGGAGTATTTGGAAAAATGAGAAATAAGACAAAAGATATTACAATCATTTCAGAGAAGTCTGACATTGAAGGCAAACTGAAAATGCCAGGCAAAGTGATGATCCTGGGGTCCTTCACTGGAAGCATAAATTCTAGCACCTTGGAAATCTTCAAAAATGCTAAAGCTCTCGGCACTATTGAAGCTGAAAATGTAATCATCGCTGGGTATTTTGAGGGTGAACTAGCCTGCTCCGGCCTCCTAACGATTACCAAGACGGCAACGGTGAAAGGAAGGGTAGCATACGGAACTTTGTCAGTAGAACTTGGCGGCCTATTAGAAGCTGAAGTTTTCCAATTAGAATCGACGGCCACGAAGTTGGTTCCCTTCCACCCCAAAGGGGTTCATTCCGATAAGTAGGAGAAAGCTTTAAGCTTGTTAAGCTTGAGGTCGGACCAGGTTATCTGGTTGGAATCTATAAATAAAAGTCCAAAAATGATCAAAAAGACTATCCATCAGTGAGAGGGCTTCCTCGTACTCTTCCTCAGTTTTGATGACTTTCAAGGCATCCATGACTTCAGGTTCAGCCGACGTCAGGGAGAGTAAGGCGCTCGATTTCATCCTGCAGGACTTTGAGGTCAGCCAGGAACTGCTTTCTCTGCTCTTCGATGAACTCCCCAGCCAAGCGATGGTAGTATTCGACGCCGGCAAGAAGGTTTGTCTTGAACTTATTGAAGTACGCCGGTGTACGGAAGGAGAGTTTTAAACTGAAGTTCTTGGCCTCTTCACGGAGGTGGTCTATGTAGAGCATGAGTTCCTTGATGAACATGTGCGGGCGTTCGTTGTTGGCAAGGAGCGATAGCCGTCCGTAAATGTGTGCCACCATCTCCTCCAAAGTGGAGATGGTGCTGAAATCCAGAATGCTGGGACCGCAGCAGATGGAGGGAGTGGCCGCTGGGTCGATGTCGTACTTCAGGGCCGTAGCTCCGCCCAAGTCATGGCAGATACAGGACTTGCTGAGTACGCTATCTTTGGCTGCGGCAAGCTGTTCCGCTGAGAGCCCTTCTTCCGGGAGCTGCTGGAGCTTGCGCTTGATGTACAAACGAGAGGAGGGACAGATCGGGATGTCGGTAAATTCAGTGTTCAACTTAGCGGCCCCCTTCACACAGGGGCTGCCAGGTTTGCCCTCACGGATATGTTGGCGACGGCTTTCCTCACTAGCGGAAGTGCGCAGGTTCCAGTAAGGGATCCCTAAAGGCGAGCTGTCGCTCAAGTAGACATCTCCATCCGTGGCGGTAACAAGTTTTTCTAGGTGGGCGTTGTCAACATTGGTGACTTCAGGCACGAGCAGGAAAGGCGTTCCCCAGCCGGTTCTATCGACCATGTAATATCGCAGCAAAAAGTCGTTCTCAAAAGCCGTTACGATGCCGCCTTGCACGGTTATTCGCACTTCGCGGGGCTCATCGTGCGCCGGGTAGCCGCGGCTTGCAAGGACCTTGGCGTAGGTTGCATGAAGCGTCTCAGCGAGTTCCTGCCTTTTCTCCTTGAACTCTTCCAGGACCGGCCCCAACAAATAGCCGTCGGTGGCGAAGGCGTGCCCACCGCAGTTGAGACCAGATTCGATGCGATACTCTGACACCCACAGCCCCCGCTTAGCGAGGAATCTGCCCTGCACCGAGGCAGAGCGGTAATCGCTCACCTTCAAAATGATATTTTTTTTGAGCTCACCGTTGTCGTCGGGAAAAAAGTCGTCGAAAGTGGCCGCGTACGTATAGAGCCGCGGATTTATACCCGCAGAAAAGACGACTGACGAGTTAAGGGTGCTGTTAGCAAAACCGCGGAGGGCCGCCATGGCATCAGCGAATTCGGCAGGGAGCTGTTTGCCATCCCAATAGACGTCGCGGTCGAGCTTGGTCATAATGTTGACGTCAATGTTGCCTGGGACGGCCTGCTGGCGAAGATCTTGCTGCATCCGGGCCTTCGCTTCCGGTTCGGTGGTTGCAAGCATTTCGCCATAGGCTCGTTTGAGCGGCGTCTCAGGGAGCATTTCGAAATAACGTGTAATTTCGCTGCCGTCCTCGAAGGGTGAGGCTTGCAGCGCCTCGACCTGCGGCCGAACCAGTCGGTCCAAGAGATTCAGATAGGCCGTGATGCGTTTGGCGCGGGCGTCTGGGTCACGGTTGCTGATTTCCTCGTACGGTTCGCCATGCTTCTCACAGTGAAACTTTCTCACCTGTTCAACAAGAACGTCGTCCACTAATGGTATAACCGAAGAGATACCATACTTCGCCACCCGCAGCGGGGTATCAATGGTGAATCCTGTTCCCATCACCGGTATGTGAAAGGAATGGGTGGAATATTTCATTCGTGATCCTCTTGAGTTGTTTATCTTATCCCGGCGGAACGTGCTCTTCGCTTCTCCAGAAAATATCAGATATGGAAAAAGAAAAAAAGTAAAATTACCAAATTGAGAACGTTTTGCCCAGATAATTTATAGGAATTAAACAAAATTCTTTGTTGCTCCTCTGTTACTTTTTCCAGGGTTGTCGACGAGCAGGGTGGGGGAAGTGGACTATAAAAAAATTTAAGCAGGTCTTCAGCGGTTTCATGGAAATGTACCATAAATATTACCACCTGCACCGGCTTACTGATCTGCACGGCTGGCAG
>CBFDBW010000394.1:0-3079 GCA_965603145.1 uncultured Syntrophobacterales bacterium | reverse complement strand
ATCTCTAAAGTCTCTTCACCCCAGAGGCAGAAAACCACTTCTTTCAGGGAAGTGTCCTCTCCTCGCAAGGTTTTCGCCACAGTAGTCAGCATGATCCGGGCGCACCGGTCTTTGGGAAAACCAAATATTCCGGTGCTTATGGCCGGAAAGGTTATGCTCGCCAATCCCTTTTCATTGGCGCGGTTCATACTGTTGCGGGTGGCATCCGCCAGCTTCCGATCCTCATCCCCCTCCCCCATGCGCGGCCCAACTGCGTGAATTACATATTTCGCCTTAAGATCACCACCAGTGGTTATTGCAGCTCCTCCCACAGGAGCACCTCCAATGCGGTTGCACTCTTCCTGAATACTAGGACCTCCTTTGGACCGTATGGCTCCAGCCACGCCCGCCCCGAGAACCAGGTCCTGGTTGGCAGCGTTGACGATGGCATCGGTATCCATCTCTGTAATATCACCCTGTAAAAGCAATAGTTGCTTGCCGTTGATAGTCCACTTCACGACTACCTCCTCAATGATGGTGATTGGGCTTAGGCGGTTTGGTCGGTTCTATTTAGCTATCAGCTGGAAACTCTCTGAGTTTTGCGTCATTTGCCTGCGGCGTCATTGGGTCATTACGCTTACGCTGTCATTTGTTGTAAGATGAAATTCGCAATGCGAAACTTGGGACCCGCTTGCGGGGACTGAGCGGAGCGCGGTGAGCGCGAAGAAACGCCAAATGTTCAATCCTCAATGACCTGCCTACCCAAAGAACCACTTATCTATTAGAAAGAAAAGAACATACGCGCCATGAACATTATGGTCACTGAAACGGTGAGCAGGGTGCCTATCACAACCAGCAGGGCCTGCCCAAGGCCGGTTCTGTGCACGACGCTTAGCCCCAGGGCAGAGAGGTAAATTTCGTAGAACTGAAAGAGAAGAATAACGAGGATATCTGGAATCCAGGCGAACAGGTTCACGGCACTAGCATAACAGACCACTCTGAACGTGGCCTCATAGGTCCCGCCAGTTCGCAACAACTTGGTGAACAAGAAATTGAGAATCGCAGCACTGAAAAAAGGCATACAGAATGCGGCGAGCATGACGAGAAAGGTCCAGGGAGAGAATTCCCCACCGGTGACCAGAGTCAGAACCAGGGAGACCAGAAAAGAGAAAGTTGTGCACAGAAGAAAGAATATATAGGGGCCTAGAAGTCCACCCTCCAGTGGCATGCTCGGAAAAAACTTTCGGGGGCTCAGGAGTACCGCCCTTGCTGTCCCCAAAAATCCTCTGAGAAGCCCGAAAGCTGAAGGTCCGGGTTGCACAGGCTCTGGCATGTCGGAGTTGAAGGATGCTCCATCTTCCATAACGCACCTTCAGAATAACGGTAAAGGACTTTGCTGCCACTACGCATTGAAAAAGGGTTAGGCTGAGTTACCTAACCCCTTGAGTACATTGGAGGCGGCACCCGGATTCGAACCGGGGAATAACGGTTTTGCAGACCGCTGCCTTAGCCACTTGGCCATGCCGCCTTTTCTTTGTTTTTAACCACTTACAGTCGCGAATGTCAAGTTTTTCCTCTTCGGAGTGTTGAACTCTCCTCATTCAGCAGAGCTGCCAGGCGCTTGTCTTTTTCAGCCCACAGTGCATTCAGCCAACTCATGAATCTCTTGCGGAATTCCCGGTCCTTAAAATAATCGCCGGATAGCTCTTCATTGATTGGCAAAGATTCTACCCTCACCTTGATTTCGGCAACTCTGCCGCAGAGAAAGGCCCAAAAACCCTCTGCCCCCTCTGGGTACGCAATGGTTACATCCAAGATGGAGTCCAGTTGCTCTCCCATGGCTGCAAGTACGAAAGCAATACCACCGGCCTTGGGTTTTAGCAGGTGGGAGTAAGGCGAGCGTTGTTTACGGTGCTTTTCGGCACTGAATCGAGTTCCCTCCGCAAAATTCATGATGGATACTGGAAGCGTCTTGAATTTTTCGCAAGCCCTCATCGTGGTTTCTATATCTTTTTGGGCTGAGGATGAGCGTTCCAGGAACGGATAATCCAATGCCCACCAGGCCAGACCCAGGAACGGAACCCAGAACAGCTCTTTCTTCAGGAAGAATTTGTGGAATGGAGCCTTGCGGTAAAGAATCTTCTGCAAAACCAAGATGTCAGTCCACGACTGATGATTGGCCACCACCAGGTACCAACGATTCATTTTCAATCCATCAGTACCGTCAACGTCCCAGTGAATTTTACTTATGAGCTCCATATTGCAGTTGTTGAAGAAAATCCAAATGTTGCCAATGCCAGTCATTACTTTACTACAGAGCTTACGCCATGCAGGCACCGGCACAAAAAGCTTCAAGAGCGCTACCTGAAAAAGCACCATCGTCCAGAAAATGGTGTTGATGACGTACAGACTGAGTGACAAAACCCCTTTCACGGGACCTGGTAAAAAACTCAGCATTTCTTATCCCTGAAGTTGGATTGAAGGTGAGCGTTCAGCCTTCATTAGCCCGGATAATTCATGAACCTGCGTCGCGAGACCGTGAAGATGGGCGTGCACCGGGCAACCGCAGGATCTCGTATCCGAGGCGTACTTGAACAGTACGTCGCAGGATGCGGGATCTGAGGAAGCCCGGAAGGACGGCCATATCCGCGATCGGAGTAGCCGATTCATGAATTATCCGGGTTAGGTTCATTTGCAGCCTCGTTCATACTCGTCCAGAGGAAACGTGTCAAGACTTATCGCAAAAGATATAGATTCCAAAAAGGTGGCTCAAGTGCTCGTAGTGCCGCAACCTCCCCTTGACGATTTTGCTCTTTTGGGATTGGCCAAATCACCTACTACACCCCCAATGGGAAACCAGCTCAAGACCCCACTCTATAATGGCAGCAGCGACTATGCTGCTTTGTTGAGTAGCCTACCCTGGCCATACCACATGGTCACCATAGCAGATAGGCAAATCCAAAAAGAGCAAAAAATGGGTAAACTCCTGAGATATTCTCTATTGATCTAAGACTCACTGCCGTGCTATAAAATGGCTCTGCAAAAGAAAAAAGCGGGAGTAGCTCAACTGGCAGAGCATCAGCCTTCCAAGCTGAGGGTT
>CBFDBW010000393.1:0-3081 GCA_965603145.1 uncultured Syntrophobacterales bacterium | reverse complement strand
AAAAGGTTTTATTCCTGGCTTCAATCCAAACTCATGTACGAAGTCCAGGGGTTACTACCAGACAGTAGGCGAGGGAAGAGTTGACCTCGGGATGGCCGGAGGGATTGTACCAGCGATGAAACTGGACTAGATAAATTAAGGAGGAAGCATTATGACTATAGGTTTTGGAAAGTATGCGATAGGATATAATCAACCGGTAGACAAGCTTCCCGGACGAGCGTGGCTCACTATTGCCGCTGGTACCACCATCAACCTTTGTCTGGGTTGTTTGTACGCCTGGTCGGTATGGCTGAAATACCTCACCGACGAGAGCTACATGTTGGCTCACGGCTGGGCCGGAGCGCTCACCGCGGAGCAGGCCTCCAACCCCAAATCCCTCTGTATTTTGATCTTCGCGCTGCTCATGATCCCCGGTGGTAAGATCCAGGATAAGTACGGACCGACTGCCTCTGCCACCATCGGCGCCCTCTTCATGGGGCTGGGTATGATCATTGCAGGAACGTCGAAATCATACGCAGGCCTTCTGTGGGGATTCGGAATAGGCGGCGGTATCGCCATGGGCGTCGCTTATGCCGCTCCGGTGCCCGCCACGGGCAAGTGGGTCGGCCCGCACCAAAGGGGGTTCACTTTGGGTCTTACGGTCGCTGGTTACGGAGGCGCGGCATTCTATGTGTCTCCGCTGATCAAGTGGATGATCGTAAATCAGTCCCTGTCATCCTCCTTCACGGTACTGGGTGTCGCCTACCTGATCGTCATCTTCTTTTGTGGCCTGCTGTTGAAATGGCCGGAGCCGGGCTACGTGGCACCGCCACCGCCTGAAGCGTGGACTCAGGCCCAAGCTGCAAAGGGAGCGGCGACTACAGTGGACTGGGTCGCGGGAGATATGGTCAAGACCTGGCAGTTCTACGCGCTGGTCCTTCTGTTCTGCTTGAACACCCAGGCTGGTCTGCTGATCATCGGCCACGCCGCCAAGTTCATCAAGCCCATGCTGGCCTCGGGCTTCATCCTGGTGTCAGCCGGTGGTGCCTTGAACGCCCTCGGTCGTGTAGGCACCGGCAAGTACTCGGATGCCATCGGCAGGGACAAGGCCTATATAGTGAATGCCGCAGCGGCTGCAGTCTGCATGTTCGCGCTGCCCTCGGTGATCGCGGCCAAGTCGCTCTTTCTGGCGTTCCTGTTCTGCATGATAGCCTACTGGGTATACGGAGGCGGTCTCGCCTTGATGCCCTCCTACACTCTCGATTTCTTTGGCCCCAAGAACCTGGGCTTCAACTACGGTCTGGTGTTCATCGGCTGGGGTATGGGAGCGTTCATGCCGAAGCTGGGTGGCTGGATTAGGGACGTGACTGGTCACTACGACGGTGCCTTCTACGTTGCTGGTGGTCTCCTCATCCTGGCGATCCTGATCGCCTTGGTGACCAAGAGGCCCATGGCAAGGTCCGGGGCTGGCGTAGGGACGTAACTGGTCACTACGACGGTGCCTTCTACGTTGCTGGTGGTCTCCTCATCCTGGCGATCCTGATCGCCTTGGTGACTAAGAGGCCCATGGCAAGGTCCGGGGTCTGACCCAAGCCAACGTTAACCATTAACTAAAAGAGCGGAAAGGGTTTGTCCCTTTCCGCTCTTGTTTTTTGGTAGGTGGGTGGGTGTTGGAGTAATGGAGTATTGGCTCCTGACTCCTAGCCCCTAGTTTCTTCCTTGCGCCCTGGGCCTTATGCCTTGCGCCTCGTTCAATGATACGCCGCGAACCTACCAATGGCGTCAACCACGGGTGCCATGGTCTCCCTCAGAAATGGTATTCCAGAAAAGCGGTCGAAAAGCACCATTGCCAAAATTATGAATGGCCCAGCCTTGGAGAATAGCCTCCAGACACGCTCGTGGGCCAGGGGCACCAGCAGGTATATTAATCTTGAACTGGCCAGGGGAGGGATGGGCAGAAGGTGGTAGGCGGTCACAGTTACGCTCACGTCCACCAAAATTTCAACGACACGGTCTGTCCAGAACGTCTGCTGGACAAAGGCTACTGTTAGAGCAATGACAAGACTGGCGAAGGGGGCAATAAGACTGAATATGAACCACCCCAGTTTCTGTTTTTTGAATCTGATCTCTTGATCGTTCACCTGCCTGCCCCAGCCGAATCCGCCTGCGAAAAAGACAATGATGCCAACGATGTCAAAATTGGTAATGGGGTTGAAAGCGTTGTAATCAAAATCAACACCTTCCTCGGGGGGCGGATGAGCGAAGCTCAAGGCGAAGAAGCGGGTAAAGCCGCAACCGATGGTTACGATTAACATAATTGACAGACAAGAATATATAATCTCTTCAGAGGTTAAGCTCATAAAGTACAGGGCAGATACTCCGGTTTCCATATTTCTCTCAGTCCTTTCTCAGAGTTCGAGGATTTCTGCAAATTTCTTGTGTAGGTTGGCTGATATTCGGGTGTAGAGGAAACCACGGGCTATCAAAGGTAGCAGGATGAGCGCGTACAGGTACACGTCAGAGGCCTTGAAGGTCTGGATAATCACCATGACGCTCAAAATGATAAGCGCGGTGATGACATTGCTCAAGAAATTGGTCAAATCGTGGACTTTCTGTTCAAGGTATTCATGCAACTGAGTGTGGTTGACTATCAGCTTGTCGCCTTTTCTCTTGGAATCCAGTATTACTTTCAATTTTTCTCCCCTCTTCCTGTCTGTTGGAGCTACGAGTAGATGAAAAAATGGTGGACCGAAAGCGGACAGCAGAATGGGTGTATGAGCCGGACAGAACCCTGTTTCTGCGCTATTTCTTGGAAATTTATGCTAAAATAACTCTAGTGTCAATCGCAGACATACATCACAGGGCAAGTCCAAGGCTGTATTTTTGACTAGGTGGAACGAAGCGTATGGCAAAGCGCCGGGCCTTAATCATCGACTCCGAAGAGCAAGACGTCCAGAATTTGAAAGAGGTTCTGGCAGATGGAGGCTATCAGGTGGCTGTGGCTTTCAACAGCGACGATGGCTTAAGACTATCCCAAGACCTTTTTCCCGAAGTGGTGCTCTTGTCGATTCAGAGCCCAGGTCTCAATGGGTTACAAATCCT
>CBFDBW010000392.1:0-3083 GCA_965603145.1 uncultured Syntrophobacterales bacterium | reverse complement strand
GAGTATGTTAAAAGGATTGGCAGCCCTCGTCAAGCACAGTACCTGGATTTCTCCGCTTGATTTGCCTTCATAGAATTGATAGGGTTAAATTGTCTGTATGAGCGCAAGGCGTCTGGGACTGAGGGCATAACGTCTTCTTCGCAAACTCTTGCGCCCAGTGCTTCGAGCGTGGCAGGAGGTACATATACCAGCAATCCTCCCCTTATTCAACAATTTCTAAGAATTCTGAGATCTTGCTTGTGCGTTACTACCCTATTTTTCTCGATGTTGAGAGTCTGACCTGTTTGGTGGTGGGCGGTGGAGAGGTGGGGGCACGGAAAGTAAAGACGTTACTGGATTGCGGCGGTATGGTGGGGGTTGTTTCCCCTGAGGTTGTGCCGTGGCTGGAGGAAAAAATCCAACAGGGAGTCGTGGAGCTGAAGGGTAGCCACTATGAAGAGCGTCAGCTTCAAGGGTGTTTTCTGGTGATCGCTGCCACTGATGATCTGGAGCTCAACTGCCGCATAGCTCAAGACGCAGAGAAAAGGGGACTGCTGTGCAACGTGGTGGACTATCCCCAAGAGGGGAATTTCATCCTCCCAGCTCTGGTCCAGCGTGGTGCATTGACCGTGGCAATCTCCACCTCGGGCAAGAGCCCGGCCCTAGCGCGACAGCTTTGCCAGGACCTGGAGCAGCGTTTTGGCATGGAGTACTCTGACTTTCTGGAACTCATGGGGGCGATACGAGAGCGGCTGCTCAGGGAGAGTCAGGACTCCCGAGCCAATAAGGAGCGTTTTCATCAGTTGGTAGAGTCGCCGTTGCTCGAACTGGTGCGGCGACGTGATTATGAGGGTGTGGACCGCATTTTGGCAACAGTTCTGGGACCGGACTATTCACTCAAAAAGTTGGAGATCCCCTGGTGAATGAGTCCCTTCTTCTCTTCTCAGTAATAACCACCCTGCTCTATGCAGTGGGGACGGTGGGCTATCTCATCTATGTAATTCGGACGGAGAAGGCAATACACCGCATTGCCTACGGGTTCCTCCTAGCGGGATTTCTCATCCATACCCTGGGGCTGGTAATGCTGGTGAGCCAAATACGTCAGATGCCGGTAACCACCTTGCCCCAAACTTTTTCACTTTTCGCCTGGGCCATCGTTGGTAGCTATCTCGCCTTCCAATTGAAATTCAACATTCGCATACTGGGGACTTTTGTATCGCCGTTGGCAGTAGTGTTCATGCTTCTTTCTTCGGCGATTCCCGGCCGAGTAATTCCCACCAGTCAGCTATTCAAGAGCGTCTGGCTCACCTTGCACGTGGCAACCATGTTTTTAGGTAATGCCATCTTCGCTCTGGCCTTCTGCGCAGGGATTATGTACCTTTTGCAGGAACGACAGATCAAAACAAAAAGCTTCGGGCTGCTCTATCGCCGGCTGCCTTCTCTTGAGGTGCTTGATTCGCTCAACTACGTCTGCCTGACCTTTGGTTTCCCTCTTATCACTATCGGACTTATTTCCGGCTTTGTTTATGCTGGAGCTGTCTGGCGCTCCTTCTGGCACTGGGACCCCAAGGGGATTCTCTCCGTGGTAACCTGGCTCATCTATGCAGTGTTGCTGCATGAACGCTTGGCTGTGGGATGGCGCGGCAGAAGGGCGGCTATCATGGCGATTATAGGTTTCAGTGCTATCCTGTTGACCTTTGTTGGGGCGAGTATCATCCTCAAAGGCCACCACAGTTTTAAACTTGGCTAGCTAAGGGTCGTACGGTTGGATCGGATTGTCATCATAGGTTTGAATCACAAGACAGCTCCGGTGAGAATTCGGGAGAAGTTTGCCGTTGTCTGCGTGGATACCAGCGGACCGCTCATGAATCTGGGCCAGATGCGTGCTTTGAGGGAATCCTTTTACCTCACCACCTGCAACCGAATGGAAGTGCTCTTTACTACCCCGAGACTTGACGAGGGGATCAGTGCTGTGGTGGGTTTGCTTGCGGACATTTACGGCCAGACAGGTGCGGCGCTGAAACCCTATCTTTACACCTACATTGACCAAGACGCAGTGAAGCACCTGTACCGCGTTGCATGTAGCCTGGACTCGATGGTGGTGGGCGAACCTCAGATACTCGGCCAGATTAAAGGCGCTTACCTCCAGGCTACGGAGGCAAAAACATCTGGGGTAATCCTCAACAGACTTTTGCACAAATCTTTTTCGGTGGCAAAACGGGTACGGACAGAGACCCGAATCGGCAGCAGTGCCGTTTCCATCAGTTATGCGGCAGTAGAGCTCGCCAAGAAGATTTTCCAGGAGCTGCAAGGGAGAATCGCTCTTCTCATTGGTGCTGGCGAGATGGCTGAACTGGCTGCTGAACATCTTCTCTCCAATGGGGTTGAGCGGATTGTGGTAGCCAACCGCACACTGGCAAGAGCCTTGGCCTTAGCGAAAAGATTCAATGGGACTACGGTGGGCTGGGAAGAGTTAGCCGAGGAGCTTAGACGGGTTGACATCATTGTCAGCTCCACTGGTTCACCAGAACCCATTTTGAGTGCTGAGCAAGTAAAACAGCGGATGCGGGCACGGAGGAACCGGCCGCTGTTTTTCATAGATATTGCTGTGCCCCGCGATATCGATCCAGAGGTCAACCGCATTGACAATGTATATCTCTATAATATTGACGATTTGCAAGGGATTGTTGAGATGAACCAGGCCGAGCGTCTCAAAGAGGCGACTCGGGCGGAGCACATCATTGCCGCAGAGGCGCTAAAATTTGACGGTTGGCTACGGACTCTGGAGGTTGTTCCCACCATTGTCTCCCTGCGGGAGAAGGCCGAGCAGATCCGGGAGGCAGAGGTTCGCAAAACTCTCAGCCAACTCGAGTCTCTTTCGAATGAGGAGGTTGAAGCCATTGAAGTACTGACACAGGCCATGGTAAAAAAATTACTCCACGATCCCATTCTCTTTCTCAAACGAACAAGTAACAGAGCGCGCAAAGATTATTATCTGGATGTTGCCCGGAAATTGTTCCATCTGGATCTGGATCGATCCGAGACGGAGGAGGAAGAGGATCAGCTATCACTTGATTCCGATAAGATGTCATGATAGGGTGAAA
>CBFDBW010000391.1:0-3087 GCA_965603145.1 uncultured Syntrophobacterales bacterium | reverse complement strand
GGGCGGCGACAGGGGCGGCATGGGCGGCATGGGCGGCATGGGCGGCATGGGCGGCATGTATTAATTTGCCGATTTCGCTGCCCCAACAAGGATGACTCTCAGAACCCACATCCGTGAGGATGTGGGTTTTTTAATTCTTAGCAGCTTTCTCCTTAAGTTTTTCCACCAGCACCCCGTAGGAGGAACTCAGAATAACGCTGTCGAATTGTTTGCGGTAGTTTTTGACCAGGCTTACCCCCTCGATGGAAAGGTCATAGATTAGCCACTGAGAGCCCTTCTTCTGGAGGCGGTATACTACAGGAATATCAGTTTGTTTGGAGGTATAGATTCTCACCTTCACCAGGCTGTACTTCCCTTTTATTTTCTCATCATCGTAGCTAACCTTGTCCCCTGAGTAATTCTCAATCCTATTCATGTAGGCCTGCTCGAGAAGATCAGTAAACAGGGGAACAAACTCTCTTTTTTCCTCATCGGTTCGCTGCTGCCAGTGCTTTGCCAGGGAGCGCCGCGCCATCTCTCGCCAGTCAAAACGTTCACTTGCGGTGTCACGAAGCAATTTCCTCCGTTTTTCGGTTTTGGCCGGATCTTTGAGAGCGGGATCTCCCAGAATGTTAATCATTTTATCGATGGTCAGTTTCATCTGCTCAGTGGGTTCTCCAGCCTGGGAAGGAGCAGCCAGGCCAAAGATCAACAGGAACAGGGCTGTACTGCAACAGAAAGCTCTAAATATCATGCCTGTCTCCGTGTGAGAGTTACTCAGCCTTTCCAAAAATATACTGTGAAGTTAAGTCCTCATATAACGATTTCAACTTCAAAATACAAGTGAACCTCATTATATTAAGATCGTGGTACTTACAGGGCCTGACCGATTGATTTAAAACTGTACCTGTGACACAGTCTCTGGGGAGAGGAGAAAATCCAAGAGAGCTACATGCGATGGAAACAATTCTGACTCTTTTTGCTATAACTGGAGCCACCATATGGCTAACCATTCTGCTCTTACCCTGGCGTCCTTGGAGTACGCGAGAAGTTCTGGATGCGTCCTCTCCTTCTGCCGATGAGGATCTGAGCGACATAACGGTGCTTATTCCTGCCCGCAATGAAGCGGATATGTTACAGACCACTTTGCCAGCCTTGAACGAACAGGGCAGTGGTCTCCATATCATTATAGTGGATGATCAGTCAAGCGATGGAACTTCTGAGGCGGCGCGCGGAGCAGGAGGTGAAAATCTCCTTATTCTTTCTGGAAAACCACCACCTTCTGGATGGAGTGGCAAACTCTGGGCCCTAGAGCAGGGCCGCAGCCACCTCAGTACCTCCCTTGCCCTGCTGCTCGATGCCGATATCGAGCCTCTGCCGGGTATTATCGCAGAGCTTCGGAAGACGATGCGCGAAAAGAATGTTCACCTGATTTCACTTATGGCAGTATTGCGCATGAAAACCTTTTGGGAGCGGCTATTGATGCCGGCCTTTATTTACTTTTTCAAACTGCTGTATCCTTTTCACTTGTCAAATTCTTCATCTTCCAAAATCGCTTCAGCCGCTGGGGGCTGCATCCTGCTGGAAACCCGGGTGCTGGATGAAATAGGGGGATTCAATTCTTTGCGGGGAGAATTGATTGATGATTGCGCTCTGGCGAAGAGGGTGAAATCGAAGGGATACAAGACCTGGATGGGCCTTAGCCATTCGGTGAGGAGCCTTCGACCCTACCATGGTATGCGGGCCATATGGAACATGGTGGCGCGGACCGCCTTTACCCAATTGCGCTACTCGACACTTCTCTTGATTTTGTGCACAGTGATAATGCTGGCAAGTTTCGGAATGCCAGTAATTGGCCTCTTATTGTATCCTCCTTTTGTTAAGCTTCTCTCAGCATTCTGTCTGGCCAGTATGATGCTGACTTACCTGCCCACGCTCAAGTTCTACCGCATGTCGGCTTGGTGGGCATTGGCCATGCCACTGATTGGCTCACTCTATCTGGCAATGACCTGGACATCCGCAATCAACCACTGGCTAGGCCAAACCTCTCAGTGGAAGGGCAGAACCTATCAGTGAAGAGTACCAGTCCACTCACGTTAGTTCGCTTCGCTCATCAGCCTCAGGCGGAGAGTGTTGGATTGTTGTTGAAATTCCAAGACGTTAAACTATTCTTGATTAGCCCTCGTAGTTTTTAATTTTGTCATTTATCTTCTGGAGCAGGGCATCGACCCCCTTTTTTTTCAGGTAAGAGGTGTAGTCTGCCCTTTTTAAGGAGAGATCGCTGACGCCTTCTGCGATGACATTGATGATACGCCATTGATCGTTGTTCTGATGAAGAATGTAGTCTAGTTCGATCTCTTCTCCGTTCGCCTTGATAAGTACAGTTTTTACCAGACGGTGGCCCCTTTTGAGTTCCTCTCCTGAAATTGTTTTGAAACGCTCGCCGGAATAGCCGTCGAAGCGGTTGGCATAGGTGGCGATGCTCAATTTGCTAAAGGCCCTGATAAATAGAGACTTCTGCTCTGCAGTGAAGCTCCTCCAGTACCTGCCAACCACAACCTTTGAAATGTAAGGAAAGTCATAGCTGGCGGTAACAGTGGGAGCAAGCCGCTGGTAGCGACCTGCATATCCGAGCTTCTTGGCTTGTTTCATGACAAAGAGCAGCTCGGCATGGAGGCCTTCTACCACCTTAGCCGCAGTATCGGCAGCGGGTGCTACCGATGGCACAGACAAGGTCAGGGCCAACAGGGCTAGCATGATTATCTGGAGCGATTTTGCTCTGTATTTACAGTAAACTAATCGAATTAGACCCATGTTCAGCATGTTCAAGCATTTTTTTTTAACTTCCGTAATCATTGGCAAGCGCGCCGGCCCTGGAGTACTAAGGGGACTAGATTCCAAATAACAAATCACAATGACTAAGGTTTCAGTGTTCAGGTCTATCAATTCTGACACCTGACACCTGAACACCGACACCTGACACCCTGAGATTTGGTGTTTGAAATTTGAGATTTTACAATGCTCCAACACTCCATTACTCCAACAAATAACCTTTAGCTTCCTGCCGGATGTTCAACTTTTTTCTCGTCACAAGACTCAGATGCAGTT
>CBFDBW010000390.1:0-3097 GCA_965603145.1 uncultured Syntrophobacterales bacterium | reverse complement strand
TTCGCCCCTAAAACTCTTCGAGTACCTCGCGTGTGGCAGACCAGTCATTGCCAGCAGGATGGATGGGGTGACACATGTTGTTGAGGAAGGCCATTGTGGCCACCTCATTGGGGGAGGGGATGTTCAAGAGTTGGCTAATGCAATTATCCAAAGCTATAATGAGCAGGACGAGTTGAAGCAATTGGGGGAGAATGGCCGAAAGCTCGTGGAAGCTAAGTACAGTTGGCGCACGATAACTAAGGAGACATTGCGAACATTAGAAGGTGTTGCAAGGAAGAAGAAGAGAGTGGCAAAATGCCGAAAATCGCCTTAGTCTCCAATACCGATTTTAGCCTTTATAACTTCAGGCTGGGCTTGATTCGGGCTCTTCTGGCGAAAGGCTACCGGGTGCATATCGTCTGTCCTGGCGGAGAGCACATCGAGGCGCTCGTGAAGCAGGGAGTGGAACATCACCCGCTGATTATAGACAGAAAGGGAACAAACCCCGTCAATGAACTGAAAACCGTATGGCAGCTTTACAGGATATTCAGGAAAGAGAGGTTTGACGTAGTTCACGGCTTTACTATAAAGCCAAACATATACGGAGACATAGCCGCCAAAATGGCTGGAGTCCCTGCTGTCATGAATACCGTCACAGGGCTGGGATATGTCTTTACTGGCAACGGCAAGAAGAAGAGGCTTCTGAGAATATTGGTCGTGGCGCTGTATAAGTTCGCCTTTAAGTTCGCCAGCAGGGTGATATTCCTGAATGATGATGACTTTGAACTCTTCCGGAGGCATGGGATAGGAGACAGCCGCAGGGGGATAGTGATAAAGAGTGAGGGCGTCGACCCAGAGAGGTTCTCCTCCTCAATTGTAAGACAGGATGATATAGAGCGTTTACACAGTGAGTTGGACATAGCTAAAAACCATGGACAGATCATTGTGACCATGATTGCCCGCCTTATCTGGGATAAGGGTGTCAGGGAGTTCGTAGAGGCATCGAGGCTTGTCAAAAAGAAGCACGCAAATGCCTTGTTCCTGCTCGTCGGTCCGATAGATGAAGGGAATCCCGCCGCAGTACCTGAGGAGTATGTGATGGGGGCGGAAAGGGAAGGGCTGGTTAGATATCTTGGCAGGAGAGAGGATGTACCTGAGATTCTGTCCATTTCTGATATAGTCACACTACCTTCATATTATAGGGAGGGAATACCTAGAGTCCTGCTGGAAGCAATGTCGATGTGCAAACCCGTCATTACCACGAATTCAGTTGGCTGTAGAGAGACGGTGGTCGATGGTAAGAATGGTTATTTGGTGCAACCAAAGGATCATGTGGCCCTGGCCTCTGCCATTGAAACACTAGTCAATGACGAAAAGCTTAGAATCACAATGGGTGAATACGGAAGGCACAAAGTGTTAACAGAGTATGACGAAGGCATAATCGTCAGCAAGATAATGCGTGTCTACGATGAACTCTTAGCACCGAGTAGCGAGGTAAGTTGATAAACTTCAAAGATATATGTGGCCCGAGTAATCAGGGCTATTTTCATCGGGACATCGAGCGCTATCTTAGTGAATGAGGGGGACAAATGGAAGACGAAATCGATCTACGGGAATACCTACATGTGCTGATCAGGCACTGGAAGCTGATAGTCAGTATCACCTTAATTGCTGTGATCGCGGCAGTTCTGGTAGGCTTCCTTGCACCACCACCCACATACGAAGCTAAAGCGTCGGTGCTTATCACCGAGACAAGGGCTCAGATCGTCTTTGAGCCTAAGTACCAAACCTTCTCGTCAGTTGAGCAGGAAGAACTGAAGCAGGCGTTGGTCGCCCTGGTGAAATCCAACAGCGTAGCTGCCTCAGTTGTTGAGAAACTTGGTGATGTGCTCGGGCCCGCAGAGCAAAACGTTATTCGCATACAGAATAAAGTGGACGTGAAGACAGTGGGCGATCTTATCGAGATCTCGGTGAAATCCGGTGACCCGGAAAAGGCAGCGGATATCGCCAATGCCTGGGCGGAGGCGTACGTGGATTACATAAACGAGCTTTACACCGGGACATCGCAATCCCCCGATGAACTTAGAACTCAGGCGGATGACGCAAAGAAGGGCTATGAAGAGAAACAACGAGCATGGGAGAGCTTTGTAAGTAATAACCGTCTGGACGAGTTGCAGCGGTTGATCGAAGACAAAGAGCTGCTTGTCGATGTCAAATATCTTCGCGAGCAAATTGCGGCCGGTATTTCTACGCCGGCCTCTGCTGCAGCCAATAGTCTGGCTATTATCCTGCTTCAAGCCAAAGCCTTTATCAAACTACCCGCTGAGCTACAGGTCTCTCTGGATACACTGCCAGGACTGGACGCCAGTATTGAAGGGCAACTGCGCGACATAGACGCGCTTATCTTAACCCTGGAGTCCAGAACTGGAGAGAAACGAGGACAATCTGTTGATGAACTACAGAAAGAGATTCTTCAATTGAAAGGAGAGCACGAACAAGAGAGCGCCCGTGAGCGAGAGCTGAAAAGGTCAAGGGACGTCGCTTGGGAAACATATACCACGCTCGACAATAAGGCAATTGAACTTGAAGTTGCCTCCCAGGCGCAGGATGTTGCGGTTCGGGTTGCCGTGGCTGCAACAGTGCCTGAGCTGACAACGGCTAGGCCCGACATAACTAGCGTTGGGATTGCGCTTGTCCTGGGGCTGATAATCAGCGTATTCGCAGCATTTGGATTGGAATATTTGAGTAATGGAGAAAAAAAACCAGAGGTAGCAGAGGCAGACACGGCAGCGGAGGAAAAACAAGTTGACAAGGAGGGGACATAAGCCCCTGTTCTGACGTTATGGTGGTAATGGCAAGTTGTTCTTGTCAGCATAGCGAAGTCCAGTCGAGCCAGTCGCTGAAAGACTCTACTGTAGTCGGCGTGGCCCTGGAGTAGTTGAGGAAGAACAGGCTGCAACGCATGATCAGGTTATTAATCATAGGATTGGATGGCGCAACCTTCAATGTAATCGAGCCTTTATGCGACAGAGGCAAGCGACGAGTTAAGGACAGAATAAAGAGATTGAAAAGATCGGGTAGATTCTGAGTCAGGAGTACTTCTATGAAAGTAGTCGTT
>CBFDBW010000389.1:0-3107 GCA_965603145.1 uncultured Syntrophobacterales bacterium | reverse complement strand
CTGCGGCGGCATTTGGTTGGATAAAGGGGAGATTTTTCTTTTCACCAAAAGACGGAAACAGTTGGCAAACGCTCTCAAGACTGCTGTGCAACAAGCCCGACCTACTTCCCGCCAATGCCCCAAAACCGGCGAAGCCCTGCAAGAGCTCCCCCTGTTTGATGGCACATTGGTCATCGACTACTGCCCGGCTAGCGGGGGAATGTGGTTCGACAAGGGCGAGCTCAAGAAGGTCCTCACCGTGGACCCGAGGAAGCTTGCCATCAAGATAGAGCCCTGGATAGGAGAAGATGACGCCAGCACTGATGAGCCTGCTGAAACTGATCCACAGATCTTGACTACCCCATTGAGACCGCTGCCAAATCTTGGTCTCCGGGCCACTATGACAGTGGTGTCCCTTTACGCTCTTCTCACTCTCGTTCTGGTACTTTGCGTGGAATTCGCCAAACTGCCTCCTTCCTGGGCTCTGCTCATCGGTGTGGCCATTGCGCTTGTGCAATTTCTGCTGGGACCATGGCTGATGGACTTGTCACTGAACTGGTTTTACAAAATGCAGTGGGTCCCATTTCACCGACTCCCCGTACATTTGCATAGATTTGTGCAACAGGTCTGTAAAGAGAAAAACATGGACATCCCAAGATTTGCTATTATCGATGACGGTGGACCCAACGCTTTTACCTACGGTCATACACCAAATAATGCCCGCATAGTGCTTACCAGGGGGCTCTTGGACCTCCTCGATGAATCCGAAGTGCAAGCGGTTGTGGCCCATGAAGTTGGCCATGCGAAGAATTGGGACATGTTCCTGATGACTGTAGTTCAGCTGGTGCCTCTCATTCTTTACTACGTTTATCGCACACTCATGCAAGTGAAATCGGGCTCCAGCAGTAATCAGAAAGG
Organism: uncultured Syntrophobacterales bacterium; assembly: GCA_965603145.1. Classification (GTDB taxonomy): domain Bacteria; phylum Desulfobacterota; class Syntrophobacteria; order BM002; family BM002; genus BM002. Next base: position 2,210 of record CBFDBW010000389.1, on the reverse strand, counting down.
TTCTGGTCACGTCGCGCTCTTGGCCATCGGAACCTATGTGCTTTATATCGTCTGTGAATACATTGCGCTGTGGTTTTCCCGCACCAGGGAGTACTATGCAGACCGCTTCGCCGGAGAGGTCACCAGAACACCCAACAGCCTGGCCTCGGCACTGGTCAAGATCGCTTACGGTTTGGCTGGTCAGGAAAGTGGAAAAGAGGAAAAAGCAAGACAACGTTCATCCAAGCTGGACGCGGTGGGTGCCATGGGCATATTCGACACGGGCATGGCAAGTTCTTTTGCTCTCTCGGCATATGCTGCAGACAGATCTTCAGCCACGGTAACAGATCTGGGCCAACGATCGAACATATTGGGAGCCATGAAGTGGGATTTATGGAACCCCTGGGCCAAATACTTTGAACTTCATTCCACCCACCCGCTGGTGGCAAACAGAATGAATCACCTTGGCAACCAGGCCCAGGCCATGGGACAGGAACCTTTCATCCGCTTCTCTCTTCGCAGGCCGGAAAGCTACTGGGACGAGTTTTTCGTGGACATCATGATCATGTTCTTGCCGTTCGTAGCCCTTGCAGGGCTGGCAGGGGCTGCATTTTTCGTTCAAATTGATTGGCTGTACGGGGTGGCCTTTGCGGTGACAGGCTTTTTGATGCTTTTCAAAATGGGCTTTTCTTATCCAGCAGAAGTCTTTCCTGAGATGTCGGTATCAAGCCTGTTGAAGAAAGTGAAGGTGTCAGGGGTTCGGGGGGTTCCTTGCAGACTGAAAGGGAAAGTGATTGGGAAAGGAGTTGCCGGCCTTATCTGGTCCGAAGACTTTGTGCTGCGGGATGAGACCGGGATTATATTTCTAGATTACAGGCAGCCTCTTCGTATCTGGGAATTCTTTTTCGGATTGATGCGCGCCCAGGACCTACAGGACGCCGAGGTAGAAATAAAGGGCTGGTACAGACGCTCTCCAATGCCCTACATCGAATTAAAAACACTCCGAACCGAGCATAAGTCCAGGGAGTGCTACGTCTATACAATCAAGACCATAACCGCCTATCTCATGCTAATCGGCGGCGCAGCCGCAACAATCCTGCTTTTATTCACCTGAGTTTGTTTTATCCGCGTAAGACCAAAATACTGCTAATCCCTCACAGAGTTCAAAGAGTCTCAGAGAGCTCAAACATACCAAGATGAACTGGACAATTTGTCAAAGCATGTAAGGATCGCTTAAAATCTTAACGGGGAGATCTTGATGGACAGAATAAGCTCGCTTTCTCTGGCCATCAAGTCTCCCCTTCTGTCCCGATAAAGCTTTATCGGGACCTCCCGCAGCCGCGGTAGTTATTAAGCGATCCCGCTATATCCTCTAACGCTTTTTCTCTGAGCCCTCTGAGGACTCGAGAGCCCTCAGGGCTCGGGCGAGAGATACATATTACCTCCATCACCGAGGTCCGGTGGACAGGATTCTCTCAGCCTGACTTCTGGCCAGTTCGAAAGGATCCAGTTTCATTTTTTCTTCTACCACTTCCCCGAGATCCCTGAATAAGACAAAATAGAGAGATTGGACCAAAAAGAACATCCACACCGCCAAACCCCAGGTCACTGCGGAGTGAGGGGTGAAGAATGCTACCAGAGCCCCACCGCCCAGGCAGAGTGCAAACTCAGCGAGAAGGGTCTTCAGCAACCCTCCCTGGAAACAGATGCCGCTCCGCACCCAGCTGAGGACTCCCAGCGCCAGGAATAGAAAGGCGGCATTTGTATCTCCCCAGAACACCAGGAGAAGAAGCAGGAGAAGCGGAAAGAGAATAGAGAGCAAGCTTGCCCTTCCCCACTTGGTCAGGATAACCAGGTATCCTGCGAGAAACAGCCAGATGGCTAACCTGAAAGCGGTGGACCAGTAAAGAAAGGAGCTTATTAGCATGACTGTGGGGACAAAAGAGATCCCACACAAGAGCCCGTACAGAATGGTTGTGAGCATCGGTCGTCTGGTGGTCTTCATTTCTCAACACCTCCTTTGCCAGCTTCCTTGCGCTTGAGTAACTCAAGTTCCACCTCCTCCTCAGTCGGTTCTCTGGAGGCAGCGACCAGTGCGGTGGTTGAAATGGTTTTTTCCCACTGCTCTCGCTCCGCCTGATGGGAATACTCTTTTGCTCTGAGCTGAAATTGCTCATACTGGAGCCTCTGCTCCTCCACTTGTTCGTGAAATTGCCTTATCTCCCGGCCGA
>CBFDBW010000388.1:0-3118 GCA_965603145.1 uncultured Syntrophobacterales bacterium | reverse complement strand
TTCACACCACACGTCTCCTATAGGGATTCACCGTAAGAACGGGAACCAGAGATTTTTTCACCACCCGCTCAGCAACACTCCCGAAAATGATGTGTTCGAGCCCCTTTCTCCCATGGGTACCGATGATGATGAGATCAATCCCTTCTGCCTGGGCGTAATTGATAATTTCTTCAGCAGGGTCTCCCAGGACAACTCTCGCCGTGCAAGAATCACTTTCAAAGTGTTCCTCCACGAATTCTTGCAGCTTTTTTTCGGCTCCTCTTGTAATCTCGCCTTCGAAATTCATGATGGAGGGATGGGGCACATAGATACTGGTGAAGTGCTGTAAAATCCTGGCCACAAAGAGGAGGTGGACCTCCGCATCAAACTTTGCCGCCATCTCTTTTACGTAGGGTACAAGTTTTGGAGAGACCTCTGACAGGTCCACTGGAAATAAAATTTTTTTGAAGTGCTGCATGGCAAACTCCTTTCTCACTCAGCGATGTTGGGTTTTTGTTCCAGCGATTACGAATCCATCGCCTCCAATTTCCTCGATATGGACAGGTAAAAAGTCGCTCCCCGACCAGATACTGATTCCACCCAAACGTCGCCAAGGTGCTTTTTCGCAATTTCCTTAACGATGGCCAGTCCCATACCCGATCCTGCGATCTGGCTCGAAGTCTCTAGACGTTGAAATAGCTGGAATAGTTTCTCAGCTTCTTCCTGGTCGATTCCTCCTCCATTGTCAGTCACAGAAAAGATGTGATGAGATCTATTTTGCTCGTAACCAATCCGAATCTCGCTCAGTCTCTCACCTCCATATTTCAAAGCATTGTCCAGCAAATTCCTGAAAGCCCTGGTGATGCAAAGCTCGTCACCTATAATTTCCGGGAGGAACGAGGGTTCCAACATGGAAATGTGGCGCTCCTGCAAATGACCATCAAATTCCTGTCTGAGCCTATCGAACATTTCCTTGATGCTGACTTTCTCAATACGTAATGGAACTTCTCTGGTGGCGATGTAATCGTTAATCTGCTCGGTCAGGGTGACAATCTGTTTAGCGGTCTGCAGAATCTGATTGCAGTGGCGTTTTCCTGTGTCATCCAGCAGTTCGCCATATTGCCTATAGAGCCTTGCCGTTAGGCCATAGAGACCGATGGCAGGACTCTTCAAATCATGGGAAACTGAAAAGGCGAAAAACTTGATGGTCTCTTTCTTCTCTTCAACTTCGTTTAGCTTCTGTTGAAGATCTCTGTAAATTCTGGCGTTACTGCTGGCCACGCCGATGTGATGGCCCATGGTCATGAGCAGGTCGATCTCTTCCTGCTCCAACTTGATCACCTTTCTCGCCGCCAGATTCATTACCCCTTCCACTCGGTCCATGACAATAAACGGCACGCAAATGATGATCTTGAGTCCTTTCCTGGAAAGAAAAGCAGACCGCTTCTTATCCTCCAGCTCTGAAACATGCTGGGCGATAAAGGATTTGGTGCGGGCTGATTTCCCAGAAAAACCTTCATCCAGTTGGACCGTTTCCAATCCCGAGATATCCAGTCCACTATGGGCAGCCAGAGTGAGGCTTTGTTCTGCTGGATCCAACAGGTAAATACGACCGGAATCCAGACCGAAGTGGTTCATGACAATGGCAAGAGCTCCTTCCAAAAGAGGTTCGAGATCCAGGGTACTCGACAAGAAATTACTCAGCCTCAGGAGCGCTGATAGAGCCTCATTCCTTTGTCTCAGCGTGGAACTGCTGAATTTAATGGTCACGTATTTCTCAGCGTGTAGCATCAGCCCATCCACTCCAGAGATTACCCGGCCCTTAATGGCCCAAGGACGTGATTCATGGCACTATCCAGACGGCAAATCCCTCAGCACGATGGAGTACTTTGCTGGTTACCCGGCCCATGAGGAATTCCCGCACTTTCGACAGTCCCCTGCGGCCCATTACGATGGTACCGTATTCCCCTTCTTGGGCTTCCGTGAGGATATCCTTTGCACGGCTTGAACTGTGGAGGTTAACTTGGGTCGAGATTCTGGAACCCTTCACTCCCACTTTTTCAAGTCTCTCCTTGTATAAACCAACCATGCGTGGAATATCCTTCTTGACCTCTTCCCAAAATCCCTCCACCTCATGGTCCCGCAGGGTTGGATCATCTAGGAATCCAAATCTTCGAACTACATGAAAAAGGGTAACCTCTGCGTCGGACGCCGTAGCAACGTTGCCGACATAATCCACCGCTTTTACTGTATTTTCCGAGGCATCCACCGCAAGGAGAATCCTCTTTGAGTTAATATTATCCCCCACTACCCATACGGATGTGTCTTTCATCACCTCAACGATCTTATTGCAAACGCTGCCGAGAAAGAGATCTGCCAATTTGCTTAAACCCCTTCGTCCCACGACAACAGCGTCATAATCTCGCACGGACTCGGCGATGATATCTCTAGCAATGCCAACTTCCCTTTCCCGAAGAATTACCCCCACCTCATTTTCTCTAACACCTTCTTCCATAAGGACATTTCTGGCATCATTCAGAAAGCGCTGGGCCGTCTCTTCTGTATTTTTTTTCCATTCAGTGTAATTAGTCTGAATCTTCTCTTGGAAATGGACGTCTTTTTCCAGGTCCCAGAAGGTCTCAGGCGCAGTGGGCATAACGTGCATGAGGTTGACCCTGAGGCTCGAAGGATTACAGGTCTGGGCAACATATCTTGCCGCATCGAGTGAATGTCTCGATCCATCCACGGCAATCAGGATGTTTTTTTTGTTCTGCATATATTCCCCTCCCTCAATGGCCTGACTTCAGCTACACTCCCCTCGCCTGGGCTACCACCTCTTGCCAGCACCGACCCGCTGGGTCCAGTAAATTGATGTCATGAGGCACGGCCACCGAAATATAGAAGCCCTCACCTCTCTATCCTGGAAGAGCAGTAATAATTGTGGGCGTTCTCACCATCTCATGAAGACTTCTTTTGGCGGTTTTGTAACGCTCAAAATAGATCTGAGCAATTTTAAGCATCAATTGATATCCCACAGCAGGATCCTTCTCAGCCAGCTCAAACAGCTTGTCTGCGTCTATGGCCATAACCTCAGTGTCTTCCTGGCAGACGGCTGTCAACGTGTACTCCTGCGGTTTCA
>CBFDBW010000387.1:0-3118 GCA_965603145.1 uncultured Syntrophobacterales bacterium | reverse complement strand
GGGGACGCAGCGGTATCATATGCAACTTGTGAGAGAACCTCCCGAGCTTCTTTCTTCAGTAACTCATAAACAAAAAGGCCTCCACCCCAGTGACACAAAATAAAGCGATTATCAGGAAAGGCTCGAATCAGCTCATAGATAACTTTTAAGGAGGCCTCAGCCTTGCCGGGATACCAGTGTCCGACCCTTTCATTGGTATGGAGCATAAGAACTACGCGGTATTTGCGACAACTGGAGGCAATTGGGTCCAGCATGTCCACAACGCTGGAGTCTAAGACCTCGGTGTAAAAGGCCAACTCACCTACACCTCGCATACCGCCAACCAGGCAACGCTCCACTTCCTCAGCCGCCTGGTTCGCTCTGGGATCAACGCAGACAAAGGGCAGGAGGCGATCCGGAAAACGGCTGGCAGCTTCCCCCACATAGTCATTGTGGCGTCGCATGAGTTCCGGATCGCTCCAGGGAAAACCGAAAACCACGGTCTGGTCCACTCCGGAGCGATCCATCTGTTCGACCAGTGCGGCAGCACCTACAAGCTTTGCTTTGGGGGAAGTATAGAGCAGTCTGAATGCTGAATCTGCTTTGATCAAAGGTTCGCGGTTGTCGCGCATGAAAGGTGGGAAAATATGGGTATGACAATCGATGATCATTTTGGCTGCTTCGCCACCCCCCTCAGCCCGAGTGATAGAAGAGGTAAACTCGCCACGATTCGGGTGTGTTTCCGATTCGCCGAGTTATCATCAACATCGGATGCCAGCTTGGTCTTTTCGCCTTGCTAATCAACCTCATCCTTGCCTGCTTCGGAGTGCGTCCTCCCTTTTTCTTATTGCACGGCAGGCAGCAGGTTACAATATTCTCCCAGGCCGTGTTGCCACCCATTGATTTAGGTATGATATGGTCGTACGTTAGATCACTGGCATGTTTACTTTCGGCGCAATACTGGCACTGATATTTGTCCCGAATATAGATATTTTCCCGAGAAAAACGGATGGTATGCTTCCGAAATCGGACGAGATGTATCAATCTAATAACAGCAGGCAGTCGGATGGCCAAGGTGACCGATCTCACCACGCGATCATACGTTTCCAGGACCTCCACTTTATCAAGGGTGAGGAGTGTAATTGCCCTCTTCCAGGAAATTACTCGAAGTGGCTCGTAGGTGGCGTTGAGCAGGAGGACCCTTTCCATAATTCAGCCCGTTGGATTGCGAGATAACAAGATAAGCGGCAACTGCTGTCGTTTCTCTGCCATTAAAATACGAGAGCGCAAATCAAATACTATCATGGTAGGCTTAATCCCTCCGCCTTGCAGCAAATACCAGATTATATGCTCACTTTCTTTGTCGCCTGAACTCTACCACATTATTCAGGAAAAGATCAACGACATTGAACAGTTGGCATTTAGCATTGCAAATTTTTCAATGCTCATTGCCCATTACCCATTTGACACTTGGAGATGAGACCTATATTTAAGAGTGCTTACATGTAAATAGGTGTGAAACGCGAAATGCCAAATGACCCGGAAAATCTTTGTCAACAAATAGTTTCTACAGTACTATGCTCTCCACTAATATTCGAGGACAAAATATGAACGACCAACTAATAAAAACCGCCGTAGACTGCGTTAAGAAGGCTGGCGCTGTCCTTCTGGATTACCACAATAAACTTCAAACGTTGCAGATCCAGTCCAAAGGTCGCTTTGATTACGTGACTGAGGCAGACCTGACCGCACAGGAAGCCATCGTCCAACTGATCCGGAGTCGCCACCCGGACCATGAGATTTTGGCCGAAGAAGACGAAAGCAGTCCAGGCCAGAACGCTAGCCGCTGGTTGGTGGATCCGCTGGACGGCACCACAAACTTCATTCACGGTTTCCCCGTTTTTGCGGTGAGCGTTGCTCTGGAATATAAGGATGCCATAGTTTTGGGAGCGGTATACGATCCCTGCCGCCAAGAGCTTTTTCTCGCTCAGAAAGGGCATGGTGCCACCCTCAATGGCCATCCTATTCAGGTTTCCAACCGACGAAAGGTTGATGAAGCTCTGGTGGCCACTGCTTTCCCCTGGAGGGAGAAAACAATTTTATCCCACTATCTCAAAGGGTTTAACCGGGTTTTTGCAAAGGTGAGCGATATTCGTCGAGGTGGGTCTGCGGCCCTGGATCTCTCCTATGTGGCCTGTGGCCGTTGCGAAGGCTTTTGGGAGCTCGGCCTCAGTCCATGGGACATTGCTGCCGGCCACCTCCTAGTGAAGGAGGCAGGAGGATATATTTCGGACTTCAATGGCGGGGACAAGCATATCTGGGTTGGCGACGTGGTTGCCGGCAATCCGTCCATACACACCTTCCTGCTGGAGATTATCCGGGAGGTGTTTGGGGGTAATGTTTCAGTGCCAAGCACATAGCGCCTAGCACTGAAAGCGAGACTGGCGAGACGGGAGGTCGGGCAAGACCGGAAAGTTATCCGTTATCCGTTAATTGTCACCCGGTCTCATTTTGGGCTATCTTCGGAAACTAACATCCAAAATACTCAAATGTGATTTTTCCGTATAACGAATAACTGATATACTTCTTTTGCCAAGTGCCGAGTAAGTCTAGCCTGACCATTGCCCTTTGAGAAAAGCTTATTTACAATGCCAAACCACAAGTGATAGTTGGAGAGCGGCTAATTATGAGGGATTAAGACAATGATAGACCTACCAGAGGGATTATACGAAGTGGACCAGGCTTACCTGGTGGACGCCAGCAGAAACCGACTGTCTTTGCGCAATGTCACCTTTGAAATCTGGTTAGACAAGAAAGGACGGAAGCAATTGAGAGGCCGCGGTCTCATAAACAACTTCAACTTCTCTGAGATGTTGGAAGATTCCGAAGATGTAGATCTCGTTCTTCGTTTTTTTGACGACTACTTTCTCTGGCTGAAAGAGCCTGTGATCCAGGCCGGCAAAGTCTTCGAACCGACCACTGAATCCTCTTGCATATTCACCGTTGGCAAGAGTATCTCCCCGGTGTCTCAGGAGCAATTTCTGGATCTCACCGGCCTCGGTCAATTAGGTACTGAGGACTAACCATATTTGTCATTAGTCATTTGCCTTCAGCGTCATTAAGTCACTACGCTTCGCTG
>CBFDBW010000386.1:0-3135 GCA_965603145.1 uncultured Syntrophobacterales bacterium | reverse complement strand
CATGGCCAAGGGAATAGATTCTGCAGCCCATCGAGGTTGCTTAAGGGGAAGAGGGTTTAACATTGCTGTTTTGGGCTCAGGTATGGATATTATATACCCCGAATCAAACACCAACCTTTTCAACCACATAGCTGAAAAAGGGTCTATTCTTACTGAGTTCCCTTTAGGGACCCCGCCAGAGGCATGGAATTTCCCTACAAGAAACAGGATAATCAGTGGCCTGTCAAAGGGGGTTGTGGTCGTAGAGGCCTCAAAACAGAGTGGTTCTCTGATCACAGCCTCTCTAGCCCTGGACCAGGGCAGAGAGGTCCTTGCCGTACCTGGTAGCATAGAGTCCTTCAAAAGCACAGGAACTCATCTCCTTATCAAACAAGGGGCCAGGCTGGTTGAAAATGCAGACGATATCGTGCAAGAGCTTGGATTGAATGATTACAGCCCTGAGCAGGCGGCTATAGACACAAAAAGAGCGTTACCATTCATGGAAGAAGATGAGAAAATGATCTATGACCTCCTGAGCGATTATCCCCTTCACATAGATCACATAACTCTGCACAGCAAAATGGATTCCGCCACGGTAGCAAGCCTTCTAACAAGGCTTGAATTAAAGGGGATTATTATGCAGTTACCGGGAAAAATGTTTGTGATTTCTTGACCTTGTTGCCTTAAAAGCCTATGAATTCAAAAAACTCAATAAATACACCCATAACGAGAAAGATGGCGAAAAAGAAAACAACAGGTTTCAGCAGAGCATCCACCAAAATACCCGATACTACGGGGAAACAATTGGTAATTGTCGAATCCCCGGCCAAGGCTCGAACTATCAACAAATATCTCGGTCCGGACTACGTGGTCGCACCCTCGGTAGGACATGTTCGCGACCTACCCGACAAGAATCCCAAAGGAGCGAAAGACCCTGTCCCAGGGGTTGATCTGGATCACGGTTTCAAACCGAATTACCAGATCATCAAGGGTAAGGCAAAAACAGTCATGGAATTGAAACGAGCAGCCAAAGATGCCTCAGGCATCTGGCTGGCGACCGACCTGGACCGCGAAGGGGAAGCGATCGCCTGGCATCTTGCCGAGGCACTCATGGTCAAACCCGAACATGCCAATCGTGTGGTATTCAACGCAATTACCAAGAGCGAAATCCAAAAGGCTTTTCGCCACCCCCGTGCGCTTGATATGGACAAGGTCAACGCACAGCAGGCCCGAAGAATTCTGGACCGCATCGTGGGCTATCAGGTTTCACCCCTCTTGTGGAAAAAGGTCGCAGGCGGATTGAGTGCAGGCCGCGTGCAATCAGTGGCTGTCCGGTTGGTGGTCGAGCGCGAACGCAAGATCGCAGCTTTTGTGCCGGAAGAGTACTGGAAACTGACCGGTTATTTCACCACAGACTTAGACAATGCCACCGACCTGGCCAAAGAGTGGCGGGAGTGGCTGGCCGAGACTCCCCAGAAGCAAAACAGCACAAAGTCAAAAGGCCGGACTGTCCGCGAAAAAAATGGCTGGCTGGCCACGTACAACAGTCTCACTGCAGAATTGGTTGAAATGGACGGGAAGAAATTTGAGCCGAAAGACAGTGAATTCGCGCTGGCAGCGAGCAAACGTGCAGGTTTTCACCTTCAGGAGCAAATTCAAACAAAAACCCCCAAAGCAAAGGGACCAGCACAGCGGATCATTCATTTCCGGGGCCATGTGAAGGGCGGACCAGAGTGGAGGGTGAAGTCACTTCAAACCAAGCGAATCAAAAGCCGTCCTTATGCACCGTTTATCACCAGCACCCTTCAGCAGTCGGCGGCAAACCAACTCGGGTTTCCTGCTCAGTTCACTATGCGCACCGCGCAGGAGCTTTACGAAGGCGTATCGGTCAGTGGAATCGGGTCGGTCGGTTTGATAACCTATATGCGAACCGACTCGACCCATCTCTCAAAAGAAGCCATTAACATGGTCAGAAATTACATCAGTTCCGAGTTCGGCGATCAGTACCTGCCAGCAGCGCCGAATCCCTTTCCCTCATCAAACAAAGCGGCACAGGAAGCACACGAGGCGATCCACCCTACCGATGTTCGCCTCACCCCCGACCAGGTTCGCTCCTCGCTTACTGAGCAGCAATACAAATTATATAAAATCATCTGGGAACGATTTGTGGCCTGTCAAATGACCGAGGCCCTGTGGGACACCACCACGATTCTGATCTCAGGCGTTACCGAAGATGGAGAACTGGTGTTCCGAGCCACCGGCCGGGTGCTTGTCTTTGACGGATTTCAGAAAGTCGTGGGTTTACCTGCCACATCTGACGAGGTGATCCTACCCCAAATCGCTGAAAAACAGCAGCTGGCGGCGATTGGACTTTCTCCCACACAAAACTTTTCCTCGCCGCCACCCCGATACACTGAGGCATCACTCATAAAAAAACTCGAATCAGAGGGCATAGGCCGACCAAGCACATACGCCCAAATTATTCAGGTGATTCAGAACCGTAAGTACGTAGAAAAAATCCAAAATCTATTCCACGCAACCCATCTCGGTTCCGTGGTCACTGATAAACTGATCGAAGCATTTCCGGAGATCATGGAAGTGGGTTACACGCGCGACATGGAGCAGCAACTCGATGACATTGAAGACGAGCATACCGATTGGGTGCAAATGCTTAAAAGGTTCTACGGACCTTTCAAACAGAGTCTGGACGCAGCGTACAGAGACATGGGGCATGCCAAAGCGGAAACTCAACCTGCCCCCCATACCTGTCCTCAATGTGGCAGCAACACGGTTTACCGTTTGGGTCGAAATGGCCGATTCCTGAGTTGTTCTCGGTACCCAGCATGCAAATATGCGGCACCGATCAATCGCAACGGAAACCCTGTTGCACCGGAACAGACCGAGGTAGCCTGTCCCGATTGTGGCGCACCAATGCTGCTCCGCAATGGACGTTTCGGGCCATTCCTCAGCTGCAGCAGATACCCTGACTGCAAAGGTATTGTAAACCTCGATAAGAAAGGCTATGTCAGCCCGCCAAAAATACCACCATTGCTCACCGATCTCCCGTGCCCCAAGTGCGGAGCCCCATTAAATCTGCGTCGCAGCGCGCGGGGACCTTGGCTGAGTTGCTCGACCTTTCCCAAGTGCCGGGGCAGA
>CBFDBW010000385.1:0-3149 GCA_965603145.1 uncultured Syntrophobacterales bacterium | reverse complement strand
CTCGAGGGCGCCGCTGTTCTCTATGCAGGGGCTTGCCTGATGGACCATGATATTTTCATAGGACCCGGAAGTGTGGTGGAGCCTGGTGCCCTGATCAAAGGTCCCACCATCATTGGTGGTTACTGTGAAATCCGTCAAGGTGCTTATTTGCGTGGCCATTGCCTGGTTGGAGATCGCTGCGTTGTAGGCCACACCACTGAGATGAAGCACTCGGTCATGTTAAATGGTGCCAAGGCCGGCCATTTTGCCTACATCGGCGACAGTATTCTGGGAAACCGTACCAACCTGGGTGCAGGAACGAAATTGGCGAATCTCAAAATAATACCCACTCAGGTAAGTGTAAGAATAGACGAGAAAATACACGATACTGGCCTGCGAAAATTCGGAGCCATTATTGGTGACGACACCGAGACTGGCTGCAATTCGGTCACAAACCCAGGTACCCTGCTAGGCCGTCGTTGCTTAGTATATCCGGGCATATCCGTGATAAGTGGATATTACCGAGACCGCTCGGTTATTCGTTAGATTTCTGTTTTTTTAGTAATTATTTTAGTTAATTATCGAAAATTTATCGTTGACAAAGCGGAAAGGTTCCGCTAGTTTGTAAAAAGCCTGCAACAGAGCTACTAGTTGAAAGGGGTCGTCGTCGTACCCGCCTTACATAAAGGGGGAGGACAGGGTGAACACTTCTGCAGGGAGGAGGGAGGATGAATAAGAGCCAGCTGATTGAACGCATTGCGAAAGAGGAGGGTATTACGATAAAGAATGCTGCCAATGTGGTGAATGTAGTTTTCGACTCCATGGCCGATTCGCTCGCCAAAGGTGACCGTGTCGAAATCCGGGGTTTCGGCAGCTTTAAAGTCAAAAGTTACAACAGTTATCAGGGACGTAATCCAAAAACAGGAGAGATAATTCAGGTCAGAGAAAAAAAACTTCCTTATTTCAAAGTTGGAAAAGAGATGAAGGAGCGCGTTGACAGCGAATAGTACCGGCAATTCTTGTTCGTGAACTCCCTGTGACCTTTGTATCGATAGTGTCCGAGAGGAACCTGCGCTCTCCCATTGTCCATCAACTGCAGAAAAGCTAGCCATTAGGCTCTCCACAGATATCCAGCAACTATTCTTGTAAGCCTCGTTTGGCCTCGGTGCACGTGCTGAAGGAGACCACGCCATAGAATCTGTGGATTCCCCCCCCACGTTTCTACAATCATTCAACCAAGCCAAAAACGTAGATATTCTGCTTGAATCAGCGTGGCAATATGGATCGGTCCGATGAAAGAGATGGAGCCTTCTGGAGGGTTGAAGCCGCCTACCAGAACTTCTATCAACTACTCAAATCCGATGGTGCACTCCCGTACCGGAGCACAGAATCAGGAATGTGGGCAACATCTGACGCCAATGAAGTATATCGAGCTTTTTGTCATTTCCAGCTAAATCGATATACCCACCTGGCGGACTTGGGTAGCGGAGACGGTAGAGTGGCACTGGTTGGCTCTTTATTCACAAAAGTCACCGGCTACGAGATCGATGAAGTGTTGTATAAGAAGTCGTTGGAAATTCAAGACCAGCTCGGCATACACAATGTTATATTTCTCCAGCAAAATTATCTACTTGCTGATCTCTCTCCCTATGACATACTTTACCTTTATCCAGACAAACCCTTCTACGGTTTGGAAGACAGACTACATTATTCTTGGCAAGGACATCTGCTTGTCAACGGACCACATTTTCCCCCTCGACATTTTAGCAAAGTTGCCGAATCCCCACCCGCAGTTGGGAAGTTTGTGCTCTACGAATCAGCATAAATACGCGTAGTGCAAAGCGCATGGTGCATAGCGTCAATTAGTCGATTGGTCAAATCGTCAAATCGTTAAAACGTTAAAGTCGTTGAAATCGTCCAAACCGCAAGATCACGGCTGAAAGCCGCTCCCACAAGAGAACCATCTGTCCTCTGCCTAGTTCTTAGTGTTTAGTGCCTAGTGTTATGTGGACTGCCTTCCTACTCGGAGCTGGCCAGTAGGGCCCCTAAAAGAAGACCATCAATCTGGTCCAAGAGCTGGCGATAGAGCCCCCCATAGCTCCTACTTCCATAACATCGCACGCAATTGAAAATCTCGGTTCGCAAGTCTCGCACTCGCGGGCTCAAAGCCTCGCCATTGTTGGCTTTCTTGTCATTCAGATTCCGCGCTTCTTCCTCTAGGAGAGCCCGCCCTTTGTCCCGGAACAAGCCCCATAGTTCCACTAACTTTTCAAATTGTGCATCTATTTTCCATGAAGATGGCGTGGGGTAAGTAGTTGCGATACCGCCAGTTCGTTCCAGCTCCCTCACAAGCCCCTGCACCAGAACAGCAATGGTACCGAATTCGGCCCCGCGGATACCACGTTGCCACTGCAGCAACCAGGGATTCCGCCAGGACCATAGGTTATGCCTCTCTCCAAGGACAACCAGGTTCTCGGCCTCCCTGGCCATTGCTCGCACGCGTTCCAGGCTCTGCTCGTCCACTTGAACTATGTGTGCTACTCTCGTCCCGTCTGAATCGTCGGGGCATTCAATTACAGATGAGGACAACAAATCGTGCCAGATATTAAAGAGGGCCATATTTCCTCCCACATCACCAGGGGTCTCCAGGTGGGGATATGAAAGCACCACGCGGCCCTGACCGTACTCTCCCGCAATAATTGCAGGCTCATTTGAGAGACGCTCAGGGTTCAAGTTGATTTGATAGTCTTTTTCCAACTGCTCCCACTCAAGACGTGCCGCCACAGTCTCGCAGACATTGAGATCAGATACACAAAAATCGCTCTCCGGCTCGCGGTATCGTCCAAGAATTTGAATTTTCTCCGGTTTCACCAGATCGAACTGAGACGGCCACCAGACTTGAAAGGAGGTCTCTCCCTGAAGGCCCCACCAGAGAGCATGAGAACTTGCTTGACGAACCCGAATTGAGCCGCTGAAATTAGGCAGTCTGTCAGCCATTGGTTTGCGGATAACCGGCAAAAGTCCCAGCCCTTCATCCACCTGGAGAGCGAGACCGGCACCGCCACAAATTCCTAGGTAAGCTCCGCCCCTGCTAACATAACGTCGCAGCTCTTCCCGTCCATCGGCCCCCAAGCTTTCGCTCTTTAAACCGGCCCAGCCACCAGGAACAA
>CBFDBW010000384.1:0-3150 GCA_965603145.1 uncultured Syntrophobacterales bacterium | reverse complement strand
TTGAGGTTTAATGATCGCTTAACCCATTTGCCTGAAAACGCTAAGGGGTATTACCTACCGCTCAGTCCATCACGAACCCGCCATTAACATCGAGTATTTCCCCGGTGATAAAGTTGGCTTTATCTGAGGCAAGAAAGATAGCAGCTTCGGCTACATCTTCTGGCTTGCCAAGTCGTTTTAGGGGGATTGCCTCAATGATGGCTTTTCTCTTTTCCTCTGACCACTGTGCGCTCATTTCCGTTTCGATCGCATGGGGAGCGACAGCATTCACAGTGATGCCGTACTGGGCTAGTTGCCGCGCCAATGTTTTGGTGAGGGCGTCGACAGCAGCCTTTGATGGCCCATAACCCGGGGCTGATGTTATGTCGCCCATTTTCGCGGCAACCGAAGAGATATTGATGATCTTGCCCGATTTCTGGCGTTTCATGATGTCTGCGACGGCCTTGCAGCAGTTGAAAGTTCCTTTCAGATTGACGCGAATAACTTGATCCCAGTCCTCTTCTGTGACAGTCTCTATTGTCCCTCTTCGTATGATTCCAGCGTTGTTGACCAATATATCGAGCCTGTGAAACGTTCTTTGAACTTGGCCAATCATATTGCTTACCTGGTCAGACTCGCTCACATCGACCCTTATGGCCAAGCTTTTGACGCCAAAGGCAGAAATCTCTCGCGCCACCGCTTTCAGTTCTTCCTCTGGGCAGATATCATTGATAACGACATGAGATTTTTCTCGAGCAAAAGCCAGTGCGATGGCTTTGCCGATTCCTTTTCCTGCCCCTGTTACGAGGGCAACTTGACCTTCAAACGGCATGGTAATCTCCTTTTTTTCGGAAGTATCACTCTTTCACAGCACCTGCTGTCAAGCCTTGGACCAGAAGTCGCTGTAAAAAGACATAAAGGATAATCGCTGGCATCCCTCCGACAAGTGAACCAGCCATGAGCATAGGCCAAATGATCCTGAACTCTCCCACGGTTCGGGCAATGCCTAAGGTCACCGTAATCATAGGTTCACTGCTCGTAAGGCAGAGAGCCCAGAGAAGGTCTCCCCATGCAAGAAGAAAGGCAAAGAGGATAGTGGCAACCATACCTGGAGCAACAATTGGTAGGATAATTTTGAAAAAGATCCCCATCCTAGAGCACCCGTCGACCATAGCAGACTGGTCTAACTCGTCAGGTACCTTGTCAATAAAGCCCTTCATCATCCAGGTAGAAAACGGAAGGCAGATCGTCAAGAAAGCAATGATGAGGCCCGTACGGGTATCGTAGAGCCCAACCTTGCTGAGAATTTTAAAATAAGGGCCCACCAGCAGCACGCCCGGCAACATCTGGGTTGCGAGAAAGAAACCGATGAGGAAACGCCTGCCTTTGAAGAGAAACCTCGAGAATCCATATCCTGCTAAGGCGCCAAAGAAGGTAGAAAGCAATGCTGTGGCGAGAGAAATAACGGTGCTATTAAAGAAATAGGTACCAAAACTCTTTCTCACCCAAATTCCAATATAGCTCGCACCTGTTGGCTCAACAGGTATCCACGTGGGAGGCATACGAAAGGCCTCCGCTTCGGTCTTAAGGGAAGTGGAGAGCATCCAAGCAAATGGAAACAGGCAATAAAGGGTAACCAAAATCAGAAAGACCCATACAATGGTTTTGAAAAAGGCGTCTCTTGGAACCAGGGATGCTGCTTTCATCTGTGTTACTCTTCCTGACTGATCATCCAAATATAGGGTAAACTAACAGCCAAAAGAACGATGGTCATAACTACGGCAATGGCCGAAGCATACTCAAATCTGAAGAACTGAAAATACTGTTTGTACGTGTAGGTTGAGAGAACCTCCGTTAGAACCCCAGGGCCTCCCTGGGTCATGGCCTGGATAAGCCCGAAGCGTCTGACCTCCCAAACGATATCCAATGCCAACGCAACTACGATCATCTTTTTGAGCCCAGGAATGGTGATGTGGTAAAAAGACTGGGCCCTGGTAGCCCCGTCAATGGCAGCTGCCTCGTAAAGCTGTAAGGGGATCGATTGCAGGCCCGCCAAGAGGATCAGCATAACAAAAGGAAAACCTCGCCAGAGATTGACGAGAATCACACTGACTAAGGCAATGCTTGGGTTTGACAGCCATTCTATCTGTGTATCAATTAGTCCGATCCTCAAAAGAACGTCGTTGAGGGCACCGTAAATGGGATCGTACATCCATTTCCAGATGATACCTGCAACCACATCGGGGACAACCCAAGGGAGTAAGGCGATCAAACGAAACAGTGGTTTTGCTGGCAAGGCGCTGTTCAAAACGAGGGCCACAGCCAGTCCTAAAACCAAGTGGCTGGCAACACTGAGCGACACGAAGACCGTTGTATTCCAGAATGTCCTCTTGAAAAAAGGGTCCTTTGTGAGATTCGTGTAGTGGGAGAGGGTGTAAGAAGAGGTGTCGCCGTTTTCGGCCCTGATGCTGTATGAAAGGCTCGTTATGGCAGGAAAACCCAGCACCAATACCAGCAGGAAAACGCCGGGGAGCACAAAGAGCACCCACATATGGCGGTCCTTTATGCGATTTCTGAGGTTCAACTGACTTTCCACTCCCAGAAAGGGGAGTGCGCTAACACTCCCCTTTCATTATTGTTTCAATGTTCGCTTCTAAAGCCACTTTACCTTGCCAAGATGGCGTTGATCCTCTCGTGGGCTTCGGCCAGGGCCTTATCAGGGGTCTTCATCCCTACGATGGCCTCCTGAAGAGAGGTGGTGAAGGTGTCTATAATTTCAGGCCACTGTTTGATCTGGGGCTCTACCTTCCCGTAAGGTCCCTGCGAGGCCATGACACTGGCGAATTTGTCGTTCAGGATCTCCGGGGCGACACCGCTCACATCTTTTCGAGAGGAGGTGACGCGGTTATCAACAAACCACTTCAGCTCTATTTCTTTGCTGGTGATGAATTTCATGAGTTTCCAGGCCTCGTTGGGGTGCTTGGTGTTGGGACTCATGACCCATGAACTGAGCCAGACGGCGGTCGCCGGTTCTTTTTTCATCGGGGCAGGGGCTGCTTTCAACACCTCGAATGCGTTTAAGGCTGGATTGATTTTGTTGACAATAGGAGGTGTCCAGCCAGAGCCTAAGATCATGGCTACCTTTTTCTGGGCAAACTGTGTTCGAACATC
>CBFDBW010000383.1:0-3193 GCA_965603145.1 uncultured Syntrophobacterales bacterium | reverse complement strand
GTATATAACTGATAGCCCATAATTGAGTCTTGACTCAATTATGTACTAGTTGGGATACTGGGACCAGTTCAACACCCTTCCTAGACAGTTTGGGAATCTCTTGTCTGAGTACCTCGAGGGTAACCTCATGGGGATGGGCTATGCCAATGGCTCCGCCTCTGAGACGTGCCAACTCAGTGAGTCGGTTCAACTGAGCGCGGATGGCCCGGGGATTTTGAATGTTGTCCAAGAAAACATTTCGCTCAGAGGAGGGGACATGAAGCTCTTGCGCCACTGTATATGCTTTTGTCTTGCTGGTGGTCCTGCTGTCCAAGAAAAAGAGACCGCGAGTATTGAGTTCCAGCATAACAGGTCTCAATTTTCTTTCATCTTGGCAGAACTTGGAGCCCATATGGTTATTGACTCCTTTGACATACGGAAAAGCATCCAGGTTTTTCCTGAGGGTCTGCACAAGCTCCACTTCTGTCATCTCCACCAAAAGAGCCCCAACTCCCGGATCCACTTCCGGGTAGCCTGTTGGCTCCATGGGAAGGTGAAGCAGGAGTTCCTGACCAGCATCATGAATTCTCCGGGCGATACTCTTACTGAAAGTGCCATGTGGAAGGACAGAAAACGACAACGGCCCTTCAATCTTGAGGAATTTTCTTGCTAGTTTGCCGTCGTAGCCCAAATCATCGATAACAATGGCCACCTTAGGGACTGCTGTCGGTTGTGCCTTTTGCGAGGCTTGCTTGCGTCCTTGTAAAAGGGCCAAGCGGTGGGTTAGACTCCCTTCGATCCTAATGAGCAGTTCCAAATCCGAGCCTGTCTTTTTACTGCTTTCTAAGGTTGCTTGCCCGGTTAAAGCTCCCATATTCTTGGTAAAAAGCTTATAAACGCTGGCCAAGCTCTGCTCTTGGGGAAGTGTGACCTCGAGTTCGGTAAAATCCCACTGTCTATTGTGCTGGACTCGATGTATCACCTTGCGGAATTGAACCTGAGATGCATGTACTCCAAGCTGACGCAGGCTTTGGTAAATGATAAGTTCCACCTCACCAACCAGCTCGCCAAAACGATTGCTCTTCTCTTCCTCATAGGCCGGGACCGCAGTCTTTTCGTATCGACGGTCTTGAGCCAGCCACAAACCAAGAAGCAAACATACAAGGGCCAAGAGTCCTATTCCGACCGGCCAACGGAGCAAAAGATTCTTCCTGGAAGTACTTTTCCGCGCTGGTCGTCTTGCGCGTTTCGCTGAGCGCCTTTTCTTGGTCCGCTTCACCATTATCGTTACCAAAACACGCCATTGGGAATTTGGCCATTAGCAGCGAAAAAAACTAACAAGCGTAGGATAAGCAGTAACAAAGGTACATTGGCAAGCTCTAATAGTGTGCCTGTAAACTATGCGCAGGGGGCAATTGACTATCTGTCAGTTGGTCATGTATCGTGGAGGTGAGCGACACTGTAGTCAGCTCCCAGCAGTGAGGGGATACAATAGCGATTGGGACCCAGTGATCCCATGACCGCAACAGACCTCATCTGAGATTCGCCGCAATCCAGCTTTGAGGGGAAAATCTGGCAGGTAGGTTCAACCTTGTACTCCCAAAAGAGAAACACGCCCGTTACTGCGTTCTAACCACCCCAATGGCTGCAACAGCTACTCGTGAGCGTACTTCATCTGTGAGAGAATTTCCCAACTCTTGAGCACCTCCAGTGCCCGAGCCAGTTGATTATCACTTTCCAGTTGTTGCTTGCTTTCGGAGTCCTGGGTGGGTTCCGGTTTGGTTACAGATTCTGTCCTTCCCTCTCCGTCCATGTGATTCTTTAAGTCCTCTTCCCGAATCACCCTAAGCCGCCCGCGTTCATCATCTCTCTCCCGGGGTAGTTCCCTCGCCACCACTATGTCAGGTGCAATACCTTTGGCCTGAATAGAGCGACCGCTCGGAGTGTAGTAAAGAGAGGTGGTGAGACGCAGAGCCGCACCGTTCCTGAGGGGCATCACCGTCTGCACTGAACCTTTGCCAAAGGTTTCCACTCCCACCACCACAGCTCGCTTGTGATCCTGAAGAGCTCCGGCTACAATTTCCGCCGCACTGGCACTGCCTTCATTCACAAGAACGACAATAGGATAGTGGTGGGGCCGGGTATTTGTGTGGGCCTCAAACCTCATATCCTGACTCTTGAGTCTGCCGCCGGTGTAAACAATCAATCCTTCGTCGAGAAATTCATCACTCACCTTGACGGACTGGTCCAGGAGACCACCGGGGTTGTTTCGCATATCCAATATCAGTCCTTTCATGGGCTGATTTTCTTTCTCTAGCTTGGTGAGCGCCTGGCGCAGATCCCTGGCAGTAGTGCTCTGAAATTGCGAGAGTCGAAGGTAGCCGTAACCTGGTTCTAAGGTCTTGGCCCTCACGCTCTTGATGGCAATAGTGGATCTGGTGATCACAAAATCTTTCGGTTTTGCAAACTCTTGCCGCATTATGGTAAGAACCACCTCAGTTCCTTTGGGGCCACGCATCTTTTTGACCGCCTCCATCAGGGTCATTTCTTTGGTGGGCTCACCGTCCACCCGGAGGATCTGATCACCTGCCTCTATTCCCAAGTCATCGGCAGGAGTCCCTTCCAAGGGTGAAACAACGGTCAAAAAACCATCGCGGATGGTGATTTCGATACCAATGCCTCCGAAACTACCCTTGGTTTCCACCTGCAGTTCTCTGTAAGCATCAGGATTAAGATAGGAGGAGTGAGGATCCAGCGTCTTCAGCATGCCGGTGATGGCACCTTCGACCAACTCCTTACTGTCCGCCTCCTCGACATAATTTTCTTGTACAATGTCAAGGACATCGCTGAATATCTGTAGTTGCTCGTAGACGGTCTTGTCTTCGGCAGACACCTTCTGAATGCTTAGCCGCTCCCAGGCAAAAATCGCAACCAATCCTACCAGTATGACGACCAAAATGGTCAATCTAAGTTTACGAATCGACATGCATCCTCCCTAGTGCTTCGATCAGCAAATAAAGTGTACTTTGTAAAATAGCAGATATTTAGTAATTTTGCTAACCCAGCACTAGTCTTGATCGAATAAATTCTCAACAGAATTCATGAATCGAGAGACTAGCGCCCCCCGGACACCTCAGCCTTTGTGAGTACATTCCCCCTGCGAATATGAATTATATTGCAAGTCTCGTGCCTCTATCGAGCCTTAGCGCCTGCT
>CBFDBW010000382.1:0-3214 GCA_965603145.1 uncultured Syntrophobacterales bacterium | reverse complement strand
CCACAAGATAGGGGGGCTGAGAAAGGCGGCCACCACTCAACGGGTTCCAGTCCAGGAAAGGAAGGAAAACCACATCGAATTCCAACCCCTTTGCCCGATGGACCGTCATCAGTTCCACTGGGGAAGGAGCTGCCCCCGGATCGGGTGGGGCATAAGCATTCTGGAGCAGCATTTCAGCCTTAACCAAAGTGTCCTCAGGAATTCCTTGCTCTGCCTGAGCTAGAATATCCAGGTAGCTGCGGCAATTGGCAACACCTGCGGAGGCTCTATTGCTTGCCACGGCCGCAGGACCGTCGAGTTCAACCCAGACATTTTCCACCAGTTCAGCCAGACCATCCCGACCCATTCGCTGGTGGGCCTTGGTCATTGCCTGCCAAACTTTTCCCATGATAGAGGAGTCTTCCTTAAAAGTCTTTATCTTGTCCAGCCAGCTTGTCACAGGCTGACTGACAACCTGGACAAATTGGTCTAGGGTGAGCTGGGACCAGGGAGCGCGGAGGAGAGCCGCCCAGGCCAAATCGTCCTGAGGCCTAACCAAGGCATGAGCGATCTGCCGCAGGTGAAGAACCTCCCTTTGCACCAAAAGCGGTGCTCCCTCTTGTACCCTCACTGCCACGCCGGCGGTTTGAAGACCCTGTAGGTAAAGAGGCAGGTGGGTACGGGCGAAGAGAAGAATACCTATCTTTTCTTTCTCAGACAGGTGCTCTAATTCTTGCAACACCGCCTGGCCAAGCCATTCTGCTTCGGCCTCTCGGGGATGATCAACTTGATTTTCTGAGGAGAAAAGAGTCAAAGAAAGCTGATCGGGAGTAGGTGTCACCAGAGCTTCAGCCGAAACATGGACCACCTCGTCGGCTTCGTCATCAGCTTCACTCATGATGGTCTGAGCGAAAATCTGATTGTGCCAATGAACGAGGCGGGGATGTGAACGGAAGTTGGCAAGAAGCTGGAGACTCTCCAGGGGAAAGGGGTCTTGACCCGGAAGCGGTAAACCTTTGGTGGCTTCCAGGAAAAGAGAGACCTCAGCTTTACGGAAGGCATAAATAGACTGTTTTGGATCTCCCACAACAAAGAGGGTTCTACCGGAGTTAGCCTGCCAACCGCTACATAGGTGTTGGAGCAGCAGCCATTGACTTCGGCTGGTATCCTGAAATTCGTCCACCAAGAGATGTTTAATTTTTCGGTCTAAGAATAGCTGCAAATCCGTGGGGCTTTCTTGGTCAAAAAGACGAAGTGCGGCCTGTTCCAGTTCGACGTAGTCTAAAAGACGTCGCTGTCGGCAGATTGACCGGTAGCGATTTAGCGCCTCCCCCACCACCAAGACCAGGTCATAGAGAGTGTCGAGATTGGCTGTACCATCAGCCAGGAGGGGGAGTCTTTTGATGTTCTGTAAATTCTCAAAACTTTCAGGAGAAAGTTCCTGTATTGTTTCCGCCCAGATAGTATGGTTGAATCCCTTGTAGAAGCCGGCCGCAGGACCCAACCTTTTTCTCGGCTTTCCTTCAAGGGTGGTAAGGGTTGTGGCTATTTCTTGCCAGTTTTCAAGTTTCGAGCCTTCGGCAGGGGGCAAAATTTCAGGCAAACGATTTGCAGCCTCAGCGCCGTGTTCATGCAGATGACCAACAAAATTGGACCAATTACTTCCCAGAGAGGTTGACTCAAAGGCAGTAAGACATTTAGCAAGTCTTAGTTTGAGCAAGAGTTCCAGCCTCCCGGTCAAAATCTCTTCCAGCTGCTCTTTATCCGGATGGCGCCCCATGAGTGTTAGAAGGTCATCCAGTAGGTCACGCTTTTCCAGCAAATTAGCGAGTTCGTCCCTGAAAGCCAGCCAGTTATTATTTAACCTGAGAAGTCGATTTTCCACCGCCTGTCTCAGAGGGTCGCCAGAGGGACGATAAAGCAAATCTCGAATTGTCCTTGCCGCCACTTGGGTACGGAGTTGTTGTTGTTCCTCATCAGGCATCACTTTTGAACCGGGCGGGACGGAGGCCTCCAGGGGAGCACGTTGAACCAGGTGGAGACAAAAGCCGTGGAAGGTCATGATTCTTAGACCATCCGGCGCTTGCAAGCGGTGGGCCGGCTGACGCTCTCTAGCACCAGCCGCAGCCTCTAGGAGTATTTGTTCATAGGGGTATTGTGGAACTTCTCCTTTCTCTGTTTTAGTCAGAAAGTCGCGAATACGCTGGCGCATCTCCCCTGCCGCTTTGTTGGTAAAGGTAAGGGCAACAATCTCATGGGGATGGTCAACTTCTGATAGAAGTCTAAGGAAACGACCGGTGAGTAGCCAGGTTTTACCGGAGCCTGCTGGGGCTTCAAGGTGAAAGCTGCGGTGGATGTCTAAGGCCGTATTTCTGGTTTGTTCATCTGGCAAATTATCAATCAACATGGATGAAGCTCTTCTCTATCTCTCCACAAGATTCTTACGATCGCAGATGGTAAGTAGACCGCAGTAGGAACAAAGTCGTTCTCGCTTTCTAAGCTGGGCACTAGGGACAGGTTCAGCATGGAAGTACCCCTGCTGCATATGGTGGCCCAGTTCAATTAAACGTTTTTGCCAGACACCCAGTAAATCCTGCCAGTGCTCGGCATCAGCCCGCAGACGATCCAGTTTGAGATTTTTTTCCGACTTGAGAGTTATATAGCCTGCCTGGAGAGGATATTCATGGAGTCGAGAGTGTCCAGGAAGCTCTACTAGACCCTGAAGTATGGCTAGCAAGTAGGCCGGCAGCTGGGGTTCGCTCAGGTGGCTAAAGACTTCAGAGAAGTTAGGACTGGAGCCGCTCTTATAATCCCAGCACAGCAGGCCTAACTCAGGATGTAGGTCAACCCGGTCGATGCGGCCATTGAGCGTTGTGGGCCAACCCTCGACCGTGAGGCCCGTGAAGGGGATTTCCTCAGCCAGCCAGTGCCATCCTGCCTGCAGGTGGTTAAGCTCTTCCTGAAACCATAATTTGAGCAGGCCGAATTCCTTGCCCAACCAACGGCGACGTTCCACCTGCCAGGTTGGGATTGCAGCCATTTTCTCATGAACTGCATCCACACATTCTTGAACGGAGGGAAAAACAAGTTCCCAATCCAGATTCCCTCCCTGAAGCCTGGGACGTAATTTCCGGGTAATACAGGAAAGTGCATGGTGGATACTCCGGCCGCGATCTTCGGGGCGGAGGCCTCCAACGGGTTCGGCCAATGGTTTGAGTTCGAGCAACACTTGGAT
>CBFDBW010000381.1:0-3223 GCA_965603145.1 uncultured Syntrophobacterales bacterium | reverse complement strand
AATAAGAAAAGCAACACCCGCTCCAGGATAGGGATCAACGGCCCGGCGGCTGACTTCAATACCCCATAGCCCGCCTCGGCAGCAGCGCTAAGGTAGGGCATGAAAAGCAACACCAGGCCTGCCCCAAAGGCAAGAACCACCGCGGTAAAGCTTACAAGCATCCCAATCCCCTTATAGCCCGTAAGGAAATGCCTCCGCGCATTATCGCTGTTTCTGGCCAGGCCAATGGCCAAAAGGCTGAAAATAAAAAATGAAAACAGCAGGAGCACCAATGCGGGATCTCTCACCTCGATCCCCCATTTTACCAGCAACAGCGATTTTAATATGAAAAGACAAAAGAAGGCGGCCACTCCGTAATCGAAACGGATACATATGGAAAGGTAGGCAGTTGACCTTCTGACCAAGGCCACGCCTGCCAGCCAAAAAAGCAACGCAAAGATCAGGATGGTCAAGAGTATCAACCACTCCAGTGAATCTCTTGTTCGGCCCAAAAACGCCAGGAGCCACCCTTTGTCAAAATAGGGATATGCCCGGTAGTTGCAGCTGTATATTATCCGTGAGGCAGCGAGTAAAAACCCTATTAGATGGAGCCCCAATACCGAGATCACTCGCAAACCTTTTCCCCGAACGACCCGGCTAAGCGCCGCCGCCAGAAGAAATGTGCCGATGGCCCCGGGCAGGGGGAACGGTTGATGCACTATGGAAATCATCAGAAAGCTAGCCCAGGCATAGCGCCAGCTCAGCTCCATCCCGCCGTGTGCCAAAAACAAGAGCGCCCTTCGATCCTTCTTCATGGTTCCTTAGCCTCTTCCATGCGAATCTCATCCAGGCAATATGTCTTACCCCCAAGTGTATGCCCATCTCCCTCCCATTGGGATCGAGAGGAGCACACCACAAATATCATGGGAATCCTTCTGTGCGAAAAGTATTGTGCCGTAGCCCGTGTGCCTTCATCCTGCTCGTATGAGAAATGAACACAGCTCACGCCCCAGGGTAATTCCAGGATTCGGTACAGTCTATCTACGAGGCTCCCATCGGCCCTCATCTTGAGCCTAGCGAGAATCTCCAGGAAAGAGGAGAGTTTCTGCGGACTTCTGCCCATTGACAGGAAAGGCGGGCCGCCTGCCACCACGCCGTTGGTCACGAGCCCCAATGCATAGCCCTTCCGGTAGGACTGAACGGCCAGAGACCCCACCACCTCAAGCGTGCGCTCAAAGCCCTCTGATGCGTTGGCTTTCTCGAATTGGCTCACCTCAACGGCCAATAAGACCTTTTTCTGTTCCGAAGGCTCAAAGACCTTTTCCTGGAGCCGATTGTGGCGCGCGCTCGCCTTCCAGTGAATGTGTCGGGCAGGCCGCCCGTGCTGGTAATCCCTGCTGCCGAGGATGTAGATGGGATCCTGTACCGGGCTTTTGGCCCCCGGTAAGCCGAAGAAATCACGGCTCGGCAGCGAAAGGGGCTTCAGCGGTACGAGTCTGGGGTACACGATGACATCAATATCCCCCTCAGTCCTCTTCTCCCTGGGGAAGAAGCCTAAAAGATCACCCACCTTCATATGGGCTGAGCCCACGCGATATAACCCTCTGCGCCGGGCAACGAGCCCCCAGTTGAAGTGCGCCTGCTGATACCACAGTAACCAACAGTCGCCGCTAAAGCTCATCTCCCCGGAGGAGGGGTCAAGTGCGCCCTCCACGTGCATGCTCATCTGGAGCCACACGGGCAGAAACTTGGCGTTTTTGGCGCTCATATGCAGGGTTAGGGATTCAGCGGGGAAGAGCTTGGATTTATCCACCATCGATGAGCAACTAATCCCTGAAAGACTTAGCCTGCTCCATAGGTTTGTCCCGATCGTAATCCCTAAAACGATGAGAGCCAACACGGTGAGATCCCGTTGGCCATACAGTAGTGAAATAAACAGGCAAATGCCCACTATCAACTGCATCAACGGGATAATAAAAAGAGAGGGAAGTCGATCTTGCATGGTTTCCATAGCAATTCTTCTATTCGGTAGGTGCGGGCACCGGTATCTGCTCTAAAATCTCCAATAGAAGGTGCTCCGGTGTCGCTCCGCGCAATCGTTCCTCGTCGGTCAGGATCAAGCGGTGTGCAAGGACAGCAACAACCAGGTGCTTGATATCGTCGGGCAACACAAAGTCTCTTCCTCGAAGTGCCGCCAGCGCCTGACCGGTACGCATCAAACCAAGAGAACCTCGTGGGCTTGCACCGAAACGCAAGGCCCCGTTTTTGCGGGTGGCCCTGACGATATCGGCGATGTATTCCCTTACCGGAAGAGAGACTCGGATCTTCTTGCGCGTACCCTGCAGCTCGGTGATCTGCTCGGGGCTTGCCACGGCTTTGAGGTTTTTTAACGGGTCTTTTTCTCGAAAGCGTTCCATCATCGAGATCTCCCCATCCTTTTCGGGGTACCCCAGGCGCAGTTTTAGCAAAAACCTGTCAAGCTGTGCCTCGGGCAAAGGAAAAGTTCCCTCCAGCTCAATTGGATTCTGAGTGGCAATTACGAAGAAGGGCTGCGGCAAAAGGTGGGTTTGGCCATCCACAGTGACCTGTCGCTCCTCCATGCTCTCGAGCAGGCTGGATTGCGTACGGGGAATCGTGCGGTTAATCTCATCGGCCAGCAGAATATGGGTGATCACCGGTCCCGATTGATAGGTAAATTGGCCGGCTTGCTGATTATAGACGTTAAACCCGGTGATATCCGCGGGCAGCAGATCCGGTGTGAATTGTACCCTTTTAAATGTCCCACCAATCGTCTTTGCCAGGGACTTGGCCATTAAAGTCTTGCCCAGCCCGGGAACATCCTCGATGAGCGCATGGCCATCCGCAAGCAAGGCCACCAGCAGAAGTTCGATGGCGGGCTGCTTCTCCACGATCACCCTGGACATGTTCTCTATTATTCGCTCACATAAAGAAAAATCCAATTGAATACCTCCACATATAGTGGTTGTCAAAAAAACGTTCCGATATCGAAACGTTTTTTTCTACAACCACTTATGCTGCCATTCCGTATTTTGGAACATTATTATGGAAAGCAGTATATTTATCGATCAACCGCATATACGAGGAAAATGATTCATCGGCAAGGGAAACCACCTTCCGCGGCCAGGACATGTCCTGTAACAAATTCAGATACAGGCCTGATTTTATTGGGACAGATAACCGCCATCGGCAACAATGACCGTTCCCGTTGTATAGGTAGAGGCCT
>CBFDBW010000380.1:0-3233 GCA_965603145.1 uncultured Syntrophobacterales bacterium | reverse complement strand
AATGACAGCGAAGCGTAGTGACCTAATGACGCCGCAGGCATATGACTAATGTCCTGCCCCATGCTCTAGCTTTCTGCCTTTCATACCTTGTCCCAGTGTTTGAGTAGGTAGAGAATAGATTTTTGACAATTATCCAGAGATCTTGCCAGTTGCCATCTCTTTTTGTTTCGATCACCGGCCCAGTTGCTCAGACCGCGGAGCTCCAGAAAAACCACCTGATAACGAAGGCACACTTGGGCTACTGCTGCACCTTCCATATTTTCGCACAGAGCCCCAAAGCGATCACCCAATAGACGAGCCTGAGCCAAGCTGCCACTCACCCCGGACACTGTGACGAATCGCCCCTCATGTGTTTGGGCCGCAGCGGAGGCAGGTTGCCATTCGCTGAGTAACCGCCGAGCTCGTTCAAATTCCAGCCGATCCACCGGGATTTGGTTGAAGATCGGTCCCTCTGTGGTCTTTGCCAGAGGGATACCGATGGCATCGAGGGACTGCCAACTACTGAGAGTGGTGACACCCTCGTCTCCCAGAATTTCCTCACTGGCCAGGGCCAGATCGTTGAGCTCAACATCTGTATGGGGATATGCTCCTGCTGAGCCCCACATCCAGAGACGAGAAACAGGAAAGCTCGCCAGAATGGTTGCTGCCGCGGCAGCAGCGTTGATCTTGCCGAGACCACTGAAGGCGAGAAGTACCTGCCTGCCAGCAAGTTTTCCAGTGTGTATTTCGAAGTCACCCTTGAGAATAGTCTGTTTATCCTGAAGATTAGAAAGTAGAAGCTCGCCCTCGCCAGGGAGAGCTGCCATGAGGGCAAGGGGCGCTGAACCTCTCTCAAAATCCATCGCTATCTCCCTTCAACTACGAACCACCTTGCACATCTAGTAGGCAGTAGCCAGCAGTAAGCGGTAAACGGTAAATCGTTGTCGATCATCGAATATCAAAACCGGGGCCCCGCCCGTAGGGTGGGGAGTCCGAAGGACCAATATCTCAAATCGCTAAATTCCTGAATCCTACTACTACCTCCTGCCATGCGCCCTATACCTTGCGCCCCGTTTTTATGTCAGACCAACTTCCCCAAATAATTGAACGTGCTATGCGGTTGGGGGCAGTGCTGACGCTCTACCCCCTTCATGACAGTGTGGATTTCTTGAGGTTGCAGTGGTTGTCCTCGTACATCCACCACAAAATCCCGCACACCCAGTTTGCGAAGCTCTGGGACATGGTTAAAAAGACAGAGAGGACGATCAGAGCGGACCGGGGTAAGTCCTGCCTTCCATCTATGCTGAAGTCGCTCTCGACCCGAGGGCCGACTGGCGTATCCTTCACGACCTCGTATCCTCAGTCGGCTAGTGAAAAGAGGTGGCCAGCCATAAACAGTTAGCAGAGGGGTCAATCCCTGCACAGCCGGTACCAGTTTGCGAAGATTGTCCCGGTCGTTTTCCAGAGAAAGAATCAAAAGTTGGCAGCCCATCTCTCGCAACAGGGAGCAAGCTTGTGAGTTAAGCACATTAAAGGTGTAGTCGGCCATGAGCAATTCAGGAGGCCTGGTAAAAAGACTTAGGTGTCCCCAGTTTGCCACAACCCAGCGGCTATATCCCATTTGCTGAAATCGTCGCACCTGGTCATGATAAAAGTCCAAGTCCTTCTCATGGATGATTGCCGGCAAGACCCAGAAAAACCGGTCTCTTTTTTTTGGTGGCAATTTTCGTTTCGACAGAGAGTGGAGATTGGCCTGAGTGGCCTGGAGCAAAATCCAGTGGGCCCCCGAGTGTAAAGAGACATTGAGAAGATTTAGTTGGGAGATCCGGAGGTAAAGAACAATTTGCTGGTCTTTCCCTTGTTTGCTTTTTGGCTTGTCCAGAATTTCTCTCGCCAAGCTAGGGGAAGCACCAAGCTGCGCAGGTGTTGCAGTTTGCTTTCTGAGAATGGTACGAAGCTTGGCCGCTGATAATCTCTTGCCCAGTTTAGATCTGGTTTTGAAGAGACGATCGCCATGGCGAGCGCCAGCAGTTCGTGCAACAGTGACAACTGCTCCGGTGTCCGCCTCGGTCAGTCTCTGACCTTTTAAAACCATATTCTTGATGGTAAAGGCTGCTTTCTCCACTTCTTCATCAGAGTCCAGTCGGACTCGGTCACCCTCTGTAAGTGGAGATCGTAACCGCAGCGCCATGCGGTTTCCTCGCACCCAGTCGACCTTGGCAGCCAGCTTACCACTGGCACCACTACGATGGGGCGTTATGATCTCCTTGTGCTGGTCGGCCACCAAAAAGCCCCGGGTGGGTTTCCGACCGTAAGCCTCCTGGAGGATTTGTCGGGCTTTAACAATGGCCTCGGCCTCATTGCCAGGTGCAGCATCCAAAACAAGACGATAGGCGGTTACCACCGGGGCAACGTAAGATGCCGGCTTCATCCGGCCCTCAATCTTGAAGGCGGCAAGTCTGAGTTTGCGTAATCTGGGGATTAGTTCGATGGCAGAGAGGTCGTTGGCGGAGAAAAGGTATCCTTGCTGTCGGCCTGAACGATACAAACGTCTGCACGGCTGTGCACATCTACCCCTCAAGCTGCTGTGGCCACCATAAAAGGAACTGGCTAGGCACAGCCCTGAATAGGAGAAGCACAAAGCACCGTGGACAAAAATTTCTAGCTCCAGACTGGTACTGGCAGCAATGTGGTCAAGTTCATCAATGGTTAACTCTCGGGCCAAAACGACCCGTTGAAAACCCATGGTTTGCAGTTGCTCAACCCCGGCACGGTTGTGCACGGTCATCAAGGTGCTTGCATGTATGGTAAGGTTAGGGAAGTAGAGGCGACAGAGACGGGCAACTGCTCCATCCTGGATGATAAGCCCATCCGGCTGAATCTGGGCGAGGCCAGAAAGGACACCGATCAGATCTGCCAGCTCATCTTCACGTACTATGGCGTTCAGGGCCACATAGAGTTTCACTCCATGCCCATGAGCGTATTCCCTCAGTCGGGCTATTTCCTCCAGGGTGAAATTGGCTGCGAGGGCTCTAGCGCTGTGATGGCGATGACCCACATAAATGGCGTCAGCTCCATGCTCCAGGGCGGCGAAAAAGCTCTCTATATTGCCGGCAGGTGCGAGCAATTCTGGGTGATATCGCTGTTCTGGAAGGCTTTTGGTCATAGGGTCCCAAAATACGCAGAGCGCATAGCGCAAGGCGCATAGCGTCTCACCGAGACGGACAAGAAAACCACTCTTGTCGTTATCCGTT
>CBFDBW010000379.1:0-3235 GCA_965603145.1 uncultured Syntrophobacterales bacterium | reverse complement strand
AGACCAGGGTGCCAGAGAGCCAGAAAAGCAGAGTGGCAGTGGAACAAGATGGATAGTGACCTGGAGTATAAAGCGAACCAGAGACAAAGCCATCAGGAATGGCTCCGGGCCAATCCCACCTATTGGAAAGACTACCGGAAGAGAAATCCTAAGAAGGCCGAGAGAAATCGTCTGCTGCAAGCGATCAGAAACAGACGTCGGCACAAGTTTCACAACGCAGAGGGAGGAGAGGATCCACCATTAATTGCAAAGATGGACGCGTCAAAGCCCAGCAATTTCAGGCCAATTGGCCCGTTTTGGCTGGTGCCGGTGATTGCAAAGATGGACGCGTTAAAAATTTATTTGCACCAAGTTCCAGCACCTTAGCAATGATTGCAAAGATTGACTTGATAGGCACTTGGGTGAAGATATGGTAACCGGGCCTTATTATAAGGATAAATAAAGGAGGCGGCCATGATACACAAAAGAGTCCTCAATGCTGAGCGCGTCAGGCGTATTGATGGTGGTTTTAGTTTTATCCCGCATCGGTTCCTCACCGATGGTTTTTTAGCCTCCCTCAGTCAAAGGGAACTGCTTTTATATCTGTTCCTCATTCTTGTCTCAGACCGGCATGGTCTGTCTTTTTACAGCTATGACGCTATCTGTACCTTGCTGCAACTCACCCTTGACCAATATATCGAAGCCAGAGATGGCCTCATAAAAATGGATCTGATTGCCTTTGACGGCACAATTTTCCAGGTACTTGAGCTGCCTCTAAAACCAAGAGAGCGCCCAGCCCCAAAGCCTGTCCTCGGCTCCGATCGGGGAGAAGATCCTGCAGCCATTGCCCGGCTCATAAGACAATCACTTCAGGAGGCTGGCAATGGGTGATAAGGACGCTAGCAGGCTAGAGAAAGCCATCTGTGATTACCTCGAGTGGATGGAATCTCAAGGCTATAAGGAGAGCACCAGGGAAGATCACAGGCGGATGTTAGAGCACTTTGTCCGTTTTGTCAGAAGCAACAGATATGCCTGGGATGAGTTCTTCACTTTAGAGACATTGAGGTGCTTTCTCGAAGCCAGAGGTCTTACCTACGCTCATGCAGTCAGAGGCCTTTCACGGTATCTTTCTGAGCAGGGGGAAATAGCTGCGCCCATAGCAAATCGAAGCGCCCAGCTCACGTTGGCCAACACCTATGAACACTATCTCGCATACCATCAGAGGAGCCTTCGGGGTCCCTCTCGCAAAATCAACCATATCAGAAGAGTCCTTGCTGCCTTGCAAGCTTACCTGCAAAGGCACAGCATCGACCTTGCCCACCTTAGGATCGAACACATAGATGCCTTCCTGGCGGAGTTCCTTGCCGACTTCTCCCATAATACCAGACGGACCTATCGCTCTTGCCTTCGAGGATTCTTGCGCTATCTGTATCACGAGCGCAGGATTATCAAGAGGGATCTTGCCCTGCTGGTAGCCGGCAGGCGTTTGTATGCTCAGGCAAAACCGCCGCAGTTCCTACGGCCCCATGAGGTGCAAAAGCTGTTTGCCACCCTCAAACTCTCTTCTTCCAGCGATCTTCGCACCTATGCCATGGTGCATCTGGCTTACACCATGGGGCTGCGGCCTGTGGAAATCAGCTCAATCAGTCTCGATGATATATCTTTCAAAAAAGCTGAACTCACGCTTCGGGACAGAAAAAGCAATAATCCCATGCAACTTCCCGTGCCTGAGCACACGCTGAAAGCCATCGCCGCCTACCTGATCGGCGCAAGGCCCAATACTCAACACAGGGTGCTTTTCTTAAGCCTTCATCCCCCCTCAAGGCCTGCAAGCCCGGCTGTGGTTACCCATCACATCAGAAAAGCTCTCAAAGCCGCCAGTTTGCCGGCAACCGCCTATTGGCTCAGACATACCTACGCCCAGAACCTGTTAGAGAGTGGGGTGTCAGTTTTTGAAATTAAAGAGATGCTCGGCCACGACAAAATCGAGTCCACCAAAAGCTATCTCCACGTCCATATGAAGTTGATGCGAAAGGTGCTTTTTGATGAAGAGCTTTGAAAGCTTCCTCGCCCCGAACATGGAAGAATATCTCATGTACCGACAGAGCCTGGGCTATCCACCACAGGGGCTCAAGTCAGCTCTTTTGGCTTTTGACCGGTACTTGAGCCAACAGGGTGCCAGCTGGGATAGTTTGCAGCCCTATTTTTTCCTTGAACTGAGAGAAAAGATCAATAAGAAACCTCGCACGGTGAACACAATCCTTTCCGCTCTGCGCGGCTTTTTTCAGTACCTGGTGCGTCAGGGCGTCTGTGCACAGAACCCTCTTCAAGATGTCCCACCACCACAACAAACATACTTTGTCCCTTTTGTGTTCTCACCTGAGCAAACAGACCAACTGCTCAGTGCAGCATGCACAAGAATCCGCAGGAGCCAAAAGCGTTTCTTGATCGATCTCGCCATCTACCTGGCCATGGTGCTTTTGGCCCGATGCGGTATGAGAATAATGGAACCCTTGCGGGCACTTCGGAGTCACTATCGAGCTAATGAAGGAACCATCTACATTGCACGAACCAAGTTTAAAAAGGACCGACTGATCCCGATTCCAAAGGCCGTGCTCATCGAAATCGAAAACTATCTGGCGGTGCGCAGATCCTTGTTTGCCGATGATCGGAACCCATACCTGTTAGCCGGCAAGAAAGACAGACCCTTACGAGACAATCAAGTGCGGTGGGCCTTCCACAAGGCTGTCAAAGACAGTGGCCTGTACCGCCCCAAACGGGTGCTGGCCAACATGACCTTCGGTGCCCCAACACCGCATAGTCTGCGCCACTCCTTCGCCATCAACACACTGAAGCGCATCAAAGACAAGGGACGATCACCTCAGCATGCCCTGCCAGTGCTTGCCGCCTACATGGGACATCGCAAGTACCAATATACTGGAGCATATCTGAAGGTGACAGATACTAAACACCTTTCAGGCCTTATCGACTTTGCTCAAAGTCAACTGGATGTCATATGAAGCTGTCTAGCTGCATCCGTCAGTTCTTTGATACCTATTTGCCTCACATAAAAGGCACTAGCAACCATACCATCATGGCGTACCGGGATGCGTTTCGGCTCCTTTTACCCTTTGCCGCACACTATCGCTCCATCAAAATCGCCTCTCTCAGCCTTGATCACCTTTGTCCTGAACTCATCCTGGCCTTCTTGGATGATCTTGAGCTTAGTCGCCAAAATAGTGCAAAAACCAGGAAT
>CBFDBW010000378.1:0-3240 GCA_965603145.1 uncultured Syntrophobacterales bacterium | reverse complement strand
CACAGAGTGCGCTGAGAAATCCGTTTTTTCATTTGCCGGGAGATGGCGGCAAATGAAAACCAGCAGTCCCGCCTTTTGGCGGGATGTAAATTGCCCGCAGGGCCGAGCTTTTTTTCCTGATCGTCACCTGCCCTGTGGAATGCGAAGCTTATTCCTCCGGGGTCTCCCGATCAGGAAAAACTAATCTCCCTCCGCGTTCTCCGCGTCTCTAACGATCCTGAGCCTGGTCGAAGGGGAGTGGGTGGTGAAGACATGAAATGCAAACAATTTAATGCTCCCCGTAGTAAGTGACAGGATTATGTGACTGGCAGGACAAGATCTCCGTAGCCTCATCATCCTAAATGATTTGGAGAGGGAAGCAATAAGGTCGTAGACTATTTCTTAAGGCATGATATTGGAGGACCAATGAAGCAGCTTGTTCTCAATCAATCTGTTGAAGCAGCTACCTCGGCTAGTAGCGAAGATATTGCCCAACAACTAAAGAGCAGAATGGATAATCTGAAATTCAATTTTTATGACATGGATAAGGGGGGAGTCAATTATGAGAGCATGAGACACTCTAATGCTTTTGAAGATTACATCAGTGCCTCGAGGGCCCTTACTCTCTTTGACCTGAATACCCTGACCAGTAGAGAAGCAAAGTTGGCATTCTGGATAAATATCTACAATGCGCTTGTGGTCCATGGCGTTCTAGAGCTGAACATCAGGAAAAGTGTAAAAGAAGTTTCGTCCTTTTTCAACATGGTTTGCTACAATGTGGGTAGTCATATCTTCAGTCTGGACGACATTGAACATGGCATTTTGAGAGGAAATAAGAAAAAGCACGTTCTCTCTCGCAGACCGTTTTCTGACAGTGATCCTCGAAAGAGATTCATCGTCGAAGAAGTTGATCCGAGAATACACTTCGCTTTGGTTTGCGGTTCCAATTCCTGTCCGCCAATCGATGTTTATGAAGCAAGCGAGATTGACGAACAACTAGAGCTTGTTACCAGTGGTTTCATAAATAGCGACGAAGTCATTGTAGAGAAGGAGAGTAAAGTGCTGAGAGTGTCCAGGATTTTTAAATGGTATGAAGACGACTTTGGCGGTAGGGAAGGTGTTCTTTCCTTCATAATCAAGTGTCGCTATGACCCTGAAGAGAAGGTTTTTTTGGAGAACGCCACCTCTGCGCTGCGCATTGTTTACAATGACTATGATTGGTCACTGAATCTCGTGTGAGTTGCCGTCATTATCGCATGAAATAAAGCCACCAATCTCAGGGGAAACGCCACTTAAAGCGCCAGGTTCTGATATACTTATACCTCTATCGTGACGTTGTCATAAAGCAATATGGATCCTTCTCTTCAAAAATATTGAGGCCGTGGCTGTAGGTGATGGCAAGACACCCCCGCAGACAGGACGGATGACGCAAGGCCGACAGGCAGTGCAGCCTGTTCGATAACGGTTGGCTATGTCAGAATCGTAAATCTCAGCCATATTCTTTTCAAAGATGTTGCCGATTGGAGAGGGAAACTTACGGCACGCATGGACTTCTCCGTCAGAAAGAATAGCCACGAAGTTAAATGCCGCACCACAGCCGTAACCGGTACATCCATCAAAGAGTTCGATTCCTTTTCGGTGATGGATTATGTTGAATAGGTTGTCCTTCAGGCCGAGGATTGGATTGTTTTTCGCAGCCTCAAGATACGTCTCAAGAAAGGTGGCGAATTGGTGTAGCGAGGGAAGCTGGAGGCCGGCACCCTCTCCCACCATGGAAAGACGGTTAAAAAAGAAGGCATTTGTTTGCTCACGAAGCTTTTCAGCAAGCGGCAGGACCTGATCAAGGTTATCCTTGGTAAGCGTAAGCATGATCAGGGAGGAAACGTCCAGGTCGCGCAGGACCTCCAGGAATTCGATCACTCGTTGGAAGTGGCCAGCTCCACGGATGGCGTCGTTGTGTTCAGGAAGCCCTTCCAGGCTCAACTGATAGAAGTCAGGCCGCTGGATGGTGATCAGTTCTTCGATATTTTTTTTCGGGGCGGGATTGCCGAGTATGGCAACAGTGAAACCCCTTTCTGATGCAGCACGATAAAGTTCGAAAAAATCCGGATACAGAAAAGGATTGCCACCTGTAAATGACACATGTCCTTTCACGTATCGGCTGCGGGAAAATGCACGGAGGTCGTCTAGAATTCTGAGGGCTTGGTCCAACTTGAGCGGGGACCGACTGCTGCGGTCGTAACAGTGTTTGCAGTGCAGGTCACACGCTTGGGTAATGTGCCATTGGATTGAAAACGTGGGGCTTACTAGGAAACGTTCACTTATGTTCTGTGTGACTGGAAAGCTATCCGTATCCCGCCGAATGCGTGAATCAGGTTGGAGCAGGATACCTCTATGAATGCCCCGGTCTATGGCAGTGTCGACTGCACCAACAGGTAGGGACGCCTCGTCTGCAACCTCTTCTGGTTCAATATCCTCAACTACCATCTTGAGCACAAGGAGGTCCTGGTCTGACGCGACTTCAGTCCTCACCTCTCGCGTCTTGGGATCCTGCCACACCAACACGAATTCCCTGCCGGGCTCCGGTGTTGAGGTTGGGGTGATTTCTCGCGGACCTAAGAGTGAGATCAGATTCTTCCAGCTCAACTCGACCAGCTGGAGCGTGGGATTGACGGCGATTTGGTCGACTTGTAGTGGGACATCATTGTTCTGTCTATCTACGTTGTGGATAATCCATTCGAGCCTGGCCAGCTCGGGCAGATAAGCGGGTAAGTTAAGATCGTCCACCTGGCGAGCAAGGATTTCCCAAAAAGTGTCCGGCTTGGGATTTAATCCAAATGCGTCGACGATTCGCTTCCACGCACTCGGGTCCAGAATAGCTCGGCAATTGGGGTAGATCTTTTCAAGCCTTTCCTCGTCCGACGGTTGCACACTCAGTCACTCTTTCCCATCTCGACACAGAAAAGAGGCCCGCGTAGGCCTCTTTTCTGTGCCAGTAAGTTCGAAACTATCCCCGTTGTTTCTGAAAAGCAAATAGGCAGGAGCATAGAAGTCCCCAGGCAATGTAACATTTACGGGACAAGCGATGGAACGATTACTGACCGGTCTCGCCCTTGGTCCCGCTGCAGCTTGTCTTGGCGCCTTCTTTCATTCCACTGCAGCTGGTTTTGGTTCCTTCTTGCTTGGTTTCACTGTCGCTAGTCTTCCCGCTGCAACTGGTTGAACTCTTCGTGGCACAACTGGAAAGCGTTAATACCGAGC
>CBFDBW010000377.1:0-3250 GCA_965603145.1 uncultured Syntrophobacterales bacterium | reverse complement strand
GGAGGTCAACATGGAATTTGGAATGTGGGGTAGGAGCAGAGTAAAAAGAATTGGCATCGTCTCCACCCGGTTGGCAGGGACAGACGGCGTTTCCCTGGAGTCTGACAAGTGGGTGCAGGTTATGGAGGGGCGAGGTCTCACCTGTTACTATTTTGCCGGGGAGTTGGACCGCCCTCCAGAGCGATCATATCTTGCCGAAGAAGCCCATTTCAACCATCCCAAGATCCAAGAAATTCAGCAAGTCTGCTTCGGTGTCACCACACGTCCTCGTTCGCTGACCAAGAAGATTCAAGAGATTAAGAGTAAACTCAAGGATGATCTCTATTCCTTTATAAAGCAATTCAAGATAGATTTGCTGATGCCGGAGAATTCCCTCACCATTCCGATGAATATTCCTCTGGGCCTTGCTATCACCGAGGTTATTGCGGAAACGGGAATGCCCGCAACAGCACACCATCACGATTTTTACTGGGAGCGGGACAGGTTTAGCATAAACGCTGTTTCCGATTACTTGAATATGGCCTTCCCCCCGCAATTGCCCACCCTCAGCCACACGGTCATTAATTCTTATGCTGAGGAACAATTAGCCTTTAGAACCGGCATTTCAGGGCGGGTCGTTCCCAATATCATGGATTTCGAAAATCCGCCGCCACCTCCAGATGATTACACCTCTGATGTTAGACAGGCCATTGGAATTGCCGATGATGAGCTCTTTGTTCTTCAGCCCACTCGGGTCGTGAAGCGCAAGGGGATTGAACATGCCATAGAATTGGTGTGTAGGCTGGGGATGAAAGCCAAACTTGTTATCTCCCACGATGCGGGTGACGAAGGCTTCGATTACCAGGACAGGCTCAAGGAATATGCAAATTTCCTGAAGGTGGATCTGATTCTTGCCTCAGATATCATTAATGAGAAAAGAGGCCGCAGCAAAGATGGCAGGAAGATTTACACCCTCGACGATGTCTATCCCTATGCCGACCTGGTGACCTATCCTTCCACCTTTGAGGGTTTCGGCAATGCATTTTTGGAAGCTCTCTATTTCAGTAAACCGATTGCGGTGAATAGTTATTCAATTTACACCAAAGACATAAAGCCCAAAGGTTTCTCAGTAATCGAACTCGACGGCTATGTGACGCAAGCTGCGGTTGAAAAGACAAAACAGATTCTCGCAGAGCCGAAGCTCTGCCAGGAGATGGTGGAGCATAATTACGAATTGGGCAAACGTTTCTTCTCTTACGACGTATTACGAAGACGACTCGACATCGCCGCCATCAAATATCCTGAGTTGTTTTTATCTTAGCACACACAAGGCACATTTGCTCTGCAGTCAGGAACCTGAAATGGGAGCTTAAGAATGGGTAACTTTGCTGAAGTCAAACGGTTTTTGAAAAAAATCTACGGCGACAGGGAAGGGGAGTTGGCCCTTGAAAGAATTATGCCCTTGATTGAGAGATTTCCCGTCAAGAAGAGCGACAAGGAGGGCTATTTCTCCCAAGAAGATGTGGTGTTGATAACCTATGGTGACTCTCTTCTGGGAGAAGGGCAGGTCCCTCTGGTCACGCTTCATGATTTTGCCAACACCTATCTAAAGGATGCAATCTCCACCGTACATTTTTTACCCTTTTTCCCATGGTCTTCAGACGATGGCTTCTCGGTCATGGATTTCTCCACCATCAATCCGGAACTGGGATCTTGGGAGGAAGTGGTCGCCATCAGCCGCGATTTTCAGCTCATGTTCGATTATGTGGTCAACCATTTTTCTTCGAAGGGTGAATGGTTTGAAAATTACCTGGCAGGCAAAGAAGGCTATGTGGATTTTGCCATGGAAGTGGATCCTTCCACCGATCTATCTCAAGTTACCCGTCCCAGGTCATTGCCGCTTTTGAGTGAATACAAAAA
Source organism: uncultured Syntrophobacterales bacterium (assembly GCA_965603145.1). Lineage (GTDB taxonomy): Bacteria > Desulfobacterota > Syntrophobacteria > BM002 > BM002 > BM002. The sequence continues at coordinate 1,351 of CBFDBW010000377.1, read as the reverse complement.
GCACGACGGCAGCACCGTCCATTTGTGGACAACCTTTAGTGCCGATCAGATTGATTTCAATTTCAGAAGTTTAGATGTGCTTGAAAAGATGATAGAAGTGCTGCTCCTCTACGTCAAGCAGGGTGCTACCATACTGAGGCTGGATGCAATCGCTTACCTGTGGAAAGAAATCGGCACCACTTGTATCCATTTGAGTGAGACCCACGACATGGTTAAACTCTTCCGGAGTATATTGGATCTGGTTGCCCCGGATGTCATCATTATTACGGAAACCAATGTACCCCACCAGGAGAACATCAGCTACTTTGGAGACGGTAAAGATGAGGCGCAGATGGTTTACAATTTTACTCTGCCGCCGCTGCTGTTCTATTCCTTCCTCAAAGAAGACGGTACGGTTCTGACTAACTGGGCCAAGGGGCTGCATTTAGAATCTGCCAGTAACACCTTTTTCAATTTCACAGCATCCCACGATGGCATTGGTGTGCGCCCGCTCGAAGGCATATTGCCGCCAGAGGAGATCGATGCGCTCGCTGAAGTGGTGAAAGCCAATGGCGGACAGGTTTCGTACAAACGAAATCCGGATGGCTCGGACAGCCCCTATGAACTTAACATCACCTATGTTGATGCTATTCTCGCTGACCCTGAATCGACTCGGGCAGAGAAGTTTCTCGCTTCACAGGCAATACAATATGTGCTTCCGGGCGTGCCGGCCACCTACATTCACAGCCTGGTAGGTTCACGCAACTGGCTGGAGGGGGTAAAGCAAACAGGAAGAGCCAGAACCGTAAACCGGGCAAAACTTGAGGTGGAAAACCTCATGTCTGAACTGAAAGATCCTGAGTCTTTTCGCGCCAGAGTTTTCTACTCGTACATTGACTTGATCAAGATCAGAAAAAAACAGCAGGCTTTTCACCCAAACGCTGATTTCGAGATACTCGAAATTGATCCAAGAGTGTTCGCCATAAAGAGGTATTGCAAAGAGCAGACGATATATGCTTTTACCAACATCTCCTCAAAGGATCTTTCTGTATCGTTGTCGGGGAATGAGGTGGGCGCCCAGATGACGGATTTAATTACCGGGGAGCAGATCAATCCGGATTCAATCACCCTGAAGCCGTATCAGTATATGTGGCTGCATTAGCCCCGATGTTTCACGATCTTCGCAGACGATCTGTGCAATATCTAGCTGAGTTTTTCTGGTGGATGCGGCCGTTGGTCTTGATCCACCCTACACATTCATGTGAAGTAGGGGCGGGGTTTATCCCCGCCCGCTGATTAAAATCTGACACCCGTGTTTTTTGGGTTTCAGGCCCCTTGAGGCAGAAAGGCATCAGGTTGGGCCGGTCTTGCC
>CBFDBW010000376.1:0-3267 GCA_965603145.1 uncultured Syntrophobacterales bacterium | reverse complement strand
GAAAGACTATCGAAGGTTTCTTGAGTAACGGTATATGCCATCCGAAATCCCAAATGCCTAAAGTGCCTAAAATGATATAAAATCTTAAATCAAAGAATCCAGAATCCAGGAGTCAGAATTCAGTAGCCAGAATCCAGTAGCCAGTAGTTAGGTTTCAGGTGTCAGGTGTCAGGTGTCAGCAGTAAACGGCAAATCGTTATCGAGAATCTTTTATCTCAAATTCCTTAATTCCTTAATTCCGAAATCCGAAATCCGAAATCCGCAATCTACAATATAATCTTCTTTCCAGTTCTTGCTGCTTCTGCCAGTCCATCCAGCACCCGCATATTGCGAATACTTTCCTCCGGGGACAGGGTCAGTTCCGTCTTGCCCAAAACTACATCGGCGAAATGTTCCACCATGAGTAGATACTCATCGGCACCCGGCGTAACATGTTTCTGCCCCACCTCCTGGTCTTTACCGCGCACCGTGAAAACTGCATCTTTTTCCCATGGGATAAAAGCGTCGTGAGGCAATTCGATGGCTCCTTCGCTCCCCACCACGGAGTATGTCTGCTGCATTGACGAAATGAAACTGGCTTCCAAAGTGGCAAGTCCATTTTCAGGAAATCGTAGCGATGCCACCAAGTGCATATCGACGCCGCTAGGATGATAGACAGCCTGTGCTTGCAGTTCAGTCGGCTCTGCTCCCATGTACCAGCGAGCCACACTGACACTGTAGCACCCCACATCCAACAGAGCACCTCCACCCATCTCTGGTTTTAAGCGTGCATTGTTACCGCTTGCCAGCAATTCCTCGTCCATCTTGTAACAAAAGGCAGATCGCAACAAAGAAACTCTCCCGATTTCACCTCTGGCAACCGTCTGCTTAATGCCCTGGCTTCTGGGATGAAAGCGATACATCATCCCTTCCATCAACAGTAAACCCGCTGCCGCAGCCGCATCTACCATTTCTCGAGCCTCAGCCTCATCACAGGCGAGAGGCTTTTCGCACAAAACATGTTTGCCTGCTTGCAGTGCCCTCAAGGTCCACGGGTGGTGCAGGTGATTGGGTAGCGGGATATAGACAGCGTCAATATCCTGATCGGCCAACAGATCATCATAGGTGGAGTAGACATGATTAATGTTGTTATCGGTTACCGTTTGCCTGGCATTCTTCGGTGACCGGGTGGCAAATCCATGAACCATGCCGTTTCGGGATTTCTGTATGGCCGGGATAACACACACTCGGGCAATCTCGGCATTTCCCAACACACCCCACTTTATTTGCTTAGTCATTCAGTACCTCTACCGTGCCACCCTTGGCGGCTGACTTCGCCGCCGCTTCCAGAATCCCCACCACCCGCACCGAGTCGTCGAGTGGGGCTACTATCGGCTCTCCTGTCAGCAAATGATCTGCCAGGTTACGGTGAAAAAGATAGTGCTCCCGCTCGGGCAAAGCAAGTTTCTGGGCCACAATCTGTCCAGAATGGTGCCGGTGATAGAGAGTTAAGTCCGGTACCATTTCAGTAGCAGGGATGTCGTGCTCATGGAAATAAACTATAGGGTCAGTTTCGTAAGAGGTCACATCTCGCCAGTGGCCGACAATAGCACCTTTCGTTCCGAGCAAATACCATTTTGGCTTGCGCACAGCGGCAATATCGGAATGGATGAATTCCGCCTCCAGACCCCCGGCAAATCTCATCTGTATTCTCTCCTGGTCCGCGTTCGTGACGTCATGCCAAACTCGATTGTGGCGAGTGGAGATAACTGTGCTCACCGGACCCGGCATCAGGCTTACCACCCAATCCAAGTAATGAGCGCCCCAATCATATGTGGTGCCCCCTGAGATTGCATCATGGGAATGCCAGTAACCACAGGGATGGTTGAAGCCGCCGACAAAGGTTTCCATGTAAAAGAGATCGCCAATCAGGCCGTCGGTTAAAGCCTGTTTAATCGCCAAATAATCAACGTCCCACCGCCGGTTTTGGTGACAACTTAAATGGACCCCCTGTTTCTCAGCCATCTCCACCATGGCGGCTGTTTCTTTCCTATTCAATGCCAGGGGCTTCTCACAGACTACGTGTTTGCCTGCCGCCATCATTTGCATAGACAAATCGGCATGGGTATTGGGCGGCGTGGCCACTATGACCACATCGACTTCAGGATCCTTTGCCAAACCGTCAGCCGAGTCATAAATCTTCACCTCGGAAAAATCCTCTTGAGCCTGCCTGAGCCGTTCCTGGTCGAGATCGCAGGCTGCACGTAGGATCAAACCAGATGTGGCCTCGATGCCCAGGCCGTGAGGCTGACCCACAGACTGAGCGTAGCCCAATAGCCCAACCCCATAGGTTCGATGGGGTTCGAAATGCCCGGCTAGCAAGCGTAACAATCGGTAAAGAATCTGTTGGAAAGCTGATTCGCCAAAAGCTTGCAGGGTTGTACAGGCAACTTGCCCTTCACCGGCAGTGCGACGCACCAGTACGGGGCTATGCTGGTAATGCCAGTCAGCATAGAGAACCGTTTCTGTGTCTTCGGTCGTCTTGTCCAGGGGTTGGTGACATCACGTGAGATAAATGGTCTCTGGCAGGCGAGTTGCCAAGGGATGATCTTTATTTTTAAAGAGAACACGTAACTCGGCCTCAGGTCCCAGAGGATTTGGCTGGGCCCCGAATAACTGTGGCAAGGGTTTATCCGAAAGCTTGACCAATCCCAGCCATCCACCACCTCCGTGTACGAACTTTGTCATTTGTTCGTTGTCACCTGCAAAGGCAGCCGTGTTTTCAGTGACAACCACATCATAGGTACTAAGGTCCTTCACCATCTGGGGCTCGATGGTCAACTTGAGGTGGTCAATATTCTGCAAATAGGACAACAAAGGCTGCAGAGATGAATCGTCGTCACCTATCACGAAGAGAACTGATGTTGTTGGGTGGATTATCATCTGGGATCACCCCTATCTCGAAGACTATCTCTCACAGAGATCACAGAGAACTCAGAGAGCTCAAAAACAATATAAAGAATATAAATGGCCAAATTATGGATTTTAGGATCGCTTCAAAGCTTCATGAGGTGTGCCCTTCTGAGGAGAAAACAAGCTCGTTTGATTTCTCTTCAGAAGGGCCTCCTCATCAGTCCCGATGGAACACCATCGGGACCCTCCCACGCTTGCAGCGTGGGAGGCTTTAAGCGATCCGATTGAATATCAGCATTTTTTTCTCTGAGCCCTCTGAGCACTCTAGCGAGCCCGCAGAGCGGGGGAGCGGGCGAGAGATGCCTTATTTACGAT
>CBFDBW010000375.1:0-3271 GCA_965603145.1 uncultured Syntrophobacterales bacterium | reverse complement strand
AAACGGCTGAAGGGCTGCCAGCTCTCAGCCCACACAACTGTTTTCCAATAGTGGAAAAATCAATGACACAGCCGGTTTCTCAGATGTCGCCTGCCTGGTACGCTATCTACGCCCAGGTCCGCCACGAAAGCAAGGTTTACTCTCGTCTGATGGCCAAGTCCTTTGAGTGCCTCTTACCCCAGATAGAGCGTTGGAGTCGGCGCCGAGATCGACGCAAGAAAATCCAGGTACCTATTTTCCCCGGCTATCTCTTTGTTCATACGGTACTCGACAATTACCAACAGGTCAAAATCTTGCAGACCGCTGGCGTCGTCCGAATAGTACGGACCAAGGACGGTCCCCTCCCGGTGCCCGATAGTCAGATGAACAGTCTGCTAAAGCTCCTTGGCAACGCCAGCGTGCTCACCACCCACCCCTATCTGAATGAAGGCATGCGCGTCAAGATCGTCAATGGCCCCCTGTACGGTTGTGAAGGTATTTTAGTGAGCAAGAAAAACGAGAAGACGCGACTGGTGGTGGCCATAGATATCATCCAGCAGGCGGTCTCGGTGGAACTCAGTGAAGAAGACGTTGAGCCCATATCGCTGTAGGGGCTAAAGCGCATAGAGCATAGCGCATGGCGCATAGCGTACAAATAGAGGGAGCTTTGTCATTGACAGTTTTTCGCTTTGCGCTCTGCGCTTAGCGCTTTGCGACGTGCGGGTGGCTCAAAGCCGGGTCCTTATGGACCGGGTTCTTTATTGGGCGGACTGGTATTCGGCTATTTTCCTGCGGGCTACCGGGTGCTGTCTATTCTGAAACAGGATCTCCTGGTAGGCGTGTCGGGCAAGATCGCGCTGACCCATCTCTTCCAAAATTTTGGCCCGGCTCAGGAGGGCTGCCTCATTTTTCGGTTGCAAACCGAGGCACTGATCAAAGTAGTGAAAGGCCATCTCTAAATTCCGAACGTTCTTACCGTAGATGTGAATCCATCCGAGTATATTGTAGATGACCGGCTTATACTCCACCACCTCCAGAGCTTGTTGGCCGATCTCCAAGGCTTTGAGGTCGATGCTATCGCCGCTATTTGAGCCTAACATTGAGATGTAACTACGCAAAAGTACGATAAAAATCCACGGCTCAGGCATTGCGTCCCGGACGGTGCTCTCGATCTTTTCCAGAAGACCTTCCTGGAGCGACACGGGCATTGAAGAGATAATCTCGAAGTTGACGAATGAGATCACCTCGTACACTGGTATCTTCCGACCCAGTCCCTTGAAAACCAAACTCTTCGGGTTACTGAAGGCCACATTGATTTGACTGTTTTGCTGGCATCTCTTGTAGAGGCTGGCGCCTACCATGATCTGGTAAACGTTGCCCTCCCGTGAGGCGGACTCGATACGCTTGGTCAGGTTAATGGCATACCCTTCAATATTGGGCTCCGCCTTGCCTATCTTCACCCGCCATGGTCTGACATCTTTGATGACCTTGCCACAATTGATGCCCACGCCAATACGTGAAACCAACCGCTGTTCACTCAGCACTCTTTGATTAAAGTTTGAGGACAGCCAGGCAAGTTTGATTTTCGTAGCTATTAGCAAAGCATTGCGGATGTCGAAATCCATCTTTTCAGAATAGAGGAAAACTCTCAGTTCATCACCAGAAATTGACCATTCCGAATCAATCCCATTCCCTTCGTAGCCGAAACAGTCCAGGTGGTGGGATACGACTTCAAACATGGTATCCTGGAAATCCCCCAGCATGTCGTCGTATTCCTGGAGAGTAAGGTTCTTGGCCAACTCCGTGGAATTCATGAGGTCGGCAAACAGGATGGTGGCGTTGCTCTCTTTCATGGGCTATAGCTCAAGATCAATTGTGCTCTCTCTGATGAAATTCTTCATTTGATGAATTTCCACTGCAAATCCCTCTACCTCCTTTACCATTCTTTCAATCTCGCTCTTACCCTCTTGGACCGCTTTTATCACAGCGTCACGGGAAGAATTGAACTTGGCATTGGTATCATCTATCGCGGCTTGCAGCGGCCCCACCTTGTCTTCCAACTCTCGGCGAAGCGCCTCACTTCTCTCAATCATCGTGCTGGCTCTTTTGGATAGTTCGTTAACCTTGCTTGCCAGAGGATTTGTCTTCTCAAAAAGCATTTCCTTCACTGCGTTGGCCTTGTCTTCCAGGTTTGCGAATACTTCAGACTGATCTTGCTGCAGGGTGACAATTGTTCTCTCCAGTTGCCCAATCCTCTTCTTCGCTCTCTGCTGAACAGCTATCTGATAGATCAACAGCAGGAAAACAAGCACCCCTAGGGCTAGGTAAATAAGGTGTCCGGTGGAAGGCAGTTCACCCAAGGTCATTTAAGCATCCTTTCCTCTCTGGCCGACTCACTTCTCTGGCAGTTCTCTCTCCAAGTTACCAATGGTTCGGAACCATGCGGACAATTGCGTTCCCAGCAAGACGAAATAACCGATAATATTTGAAGCTCCCTGGCAAGCGTATCATATTCACTGAGGATCTACTTATAAATCACATGCTTACATTTTTTGCTCAAACACAAAAACTCTTGCCGATTGTAGGGGATAATACCTTCAAAAAACGTGCCAGCCGGCCGAGATCATCTTAAACCCGATCCACATCTTAGGGTGTCGGTTGTCAGGGTTCAGGTGTCAGAAGTGATAGACCTGAACACTGAACACTGAAACCTGAAATCCACGACCTTGGCCGTTGTGATTTGTTTGGAAGGGGTGCCGGAGGGGCTGTTTCACGAGAACAGCCTGGGGACTTGCCGTAAACGGTGCACAACCCGTTCTTTGCCCACCGCGGCGAGCACATCAAAAAGACCAGCCCCGGCAGCTTGCCCCGTAACAACAGTCCGAGCGCCGTTGATGAGAATTCCGGCCTTAACGTCCAACTCGGTAGCCAGCCCACGGATGGTCTGCTCTACTGAATCAGGGGTGAACTCCGCCAGTGTTTCCAGTTGCTCCGCCATCAAGGGCAGCCATTCCTTGAGGTTCGCATGTTTCAGGATGTTCTTGCGCAGCACCTTTTCTTCCATGGGGAAATCATCTGCAAAGTACGGTCGTCCCAAGTTTGCAAAGTCCTTGGTGGTATGGTAGCGGCTGCGAATCAAGTCCACGGTGGATTCAAACCATGGTCTCTTATCACCGGCGAAAGAGGGACTCCACAACCCGGCTGCCTCCAGTTCCGCCTGCACGTAAGGCAGCAACTCATCAAGTGGCATGGTTCGCAAGTAATGGGCATTCATGCTTATTGCCTTGGGATC
>CBFDBW010000374.1:0-3278 GCA_965603145.1 uncultured Syntrophobacterales bacterium | reverse complement strand
AAAGTAAACGCCTAATGAAATCAGCTTGCTCTATATCGGAGAAGGCTAGGAAATAGATATTTCAAACCTTGTGAGGTTGCACGCTTACTTAAGCGGAGCATGACTAATTGCCTAATCAACTAATTCTCGAATTAACTAGAGTTGCTCTCGGTAGTGCTACAAGGTAAAATAAGAATTCCTGGGTTCGAGCCTGAGAGATAAATCATGGAACCAAGCTACATTGAGACCCACAGCAGCGGCGTCCTCGAACAACGAATTGAATCTGCTCTGGGGATTCTTGAGAACTGCCGTCTCTGTCCGAGACACTGTGAGGTAAATCGTCTGGAAGGTGAAGTGGGCGTGTGCAAGACTGGGCGCCAGGCAGTGATCTCAAGTTACAGCCCCCATTTTGGCGAAGAGGATCCTCTGGTTGGCAGGGGAGGTTCCGGGACAATCTTCATGACCCACTGCAATCTGGGCTGTGTATTTTGCCAGAACTACGAGATTAGTCATCTGTCTGAAGGTGTTTCTATAAGTGCAGCAGACTTGGCCCAAACGATGCTATCTCTGCAGCGGCGTGGTTGTCATAACATCAACTTCGTAACTCCCACCCACATGGTGCCTCAGATCTTGGAAGCTCTACCAGAGGCTATTGAGGGAGGTCTGCAGGTTCCGCTTGTCTACAACTGCGGGGGCTACGAGGAGGAGGATACCCTGCGACTGCTGGAGGGGATTTTTGATATTTATATGCCTGATTTCAAATTCTGGGACGCTAAAGTGGCCGTTCGTTTCTGCTCAGCGGCTGACTATCGTGAGAAGGCTTGCGCGGCCGTGAAGGAGATGCATCGACAAGTGGGAGATCTCAGCCAGGACCAAGCAGGGATTGCCCAAAGTGGCCTCCTTATTCGCCACCTGGTGATGCCGGATGGACTGGCGGGTAGCCGCGAGATCATGCGGTTTCTCGCCACCGAAGTATCCAGGGACACCTACGTCAATGTGATGGGTCAGTATCGGCCCTGTGGTGAGGCCCATGAATTTCCTGAGTTGAGACGTTCCATTACAGTAGAGGAGTATCGCGACGCCGTCGCTATGGCTCAGGAAGAAGGAATTCATCGGCTCGACGAGCGCAAGTTGAGCCGATTGTTACAATGGTTGTAATGGTAGATGAGAGAAATGTGATGACTTTTCCGGAGCGCATTTTTGTCATAGGGGACATACACGGGTGCCTCGACAAGCTCGAGCTGCTGTGGGAAAGGATCGACCCGCGCCCCGGTCTGGATCAGCTCATTTTCCTCGGTGATTACATAGACAGAGGTGATGACTCAAGCGGGGTATTGGACTATCTGCTGGAGCTGAAGGAGAGCTATACTAATACCGTTTTCTTGATGGGAAACCACGAGAAAATGTTTAAGGATTTCCTCTCAGGGGTTGATCAAGCTCTCTTTATCTATAACGGCGGTGAATCCACCATCAAGAGCTACTTGGTGAGAATGGAAAACTACTGCGGGGGCAGGCAGGGAGTGTTGGATGAGGAAGCCTTGAATCAGTTGGTACCTGAACAGCACCGCGCTTTTCTCGAGGAACTGAAGGCTTACTACGAGACGGATGGTTACATCATGGTTCACGCCGGACTCAAACATGGTGTGCCCCTCGAGAATCAGAGCCTGGACGACCTGGTCTGGATCCGAGAAGAGTTCATCTACTCGGAGGAGGATTTTGGCAAACGGGTGATCTTTGGCCATACTCCCTTTGTTCGGCCCCTGGTGCTCCCCAACAAAATTGGAATTGATACCGGAGCCGTTTACGGCAACAGTCTCACCTGTCTCATTCTGCCCGATATGAAGTTTATTAGTGTTTAGGCGCATAGAGGTAAGAAATCAGGGATCAGCCGCCTTCGCCTGATGGCTTCGGCGCGCCAAGGAGGACGGAGAACAGAAGACGGAAGACAGGTTGGTTAATTAGAAAATTAGTCAAACAGATGAATTGTTTACCGCTTACTGCTTACTGCTCACTGCTTACTGACCTAATGTACGTACCTTGATCTGTTCGCTCTTCTTACTCTCCAAACCGTCTTTGTCCACGGCTGTAACGCTTACGGTATACTCACTGTCGGGCTTGAGTGTATCTATGGTGAAGTTGGTCGCTTCAGTGCTGCCGATTCTTTTGTCTGTCAGAAAAGATCGAACGTAGATCTTGTATTTCACGATGTCCGGCTCTGGATTGGGCTTCCAGCGGAGCCCGAACCCATTTGCTACGCCATGTACCTCAAGGCCGGTGGGTGGTTGGGGCAAGGGTTTGGTCGTGGCTTCAGCGCTGTCTGAAAAGTCGCTGAGTAGCTTGTCTTTATCCTCGGCTTGGAGTTGGTAGGCGTAGGTGGTTCCGTGATCCAGTTTCACGTCCTCATACTGGCTCTGGTCTGGGGGTAGTTTCCTTATTTCTTTGAACTTGCCATCAGCCTTCTTACGGTACAAATGGAAGTACTTTATGTCCGTTTCCGGATTTTCATTCCAGGCCAGTGCTATCCTGCTAGGTAGTCCGCCCTGGGCGCTGAGAGCGGTTGGTGCTGTGGGGCGTGGCTTGGTGGTAGCCGAGGCCACTGTACAGGGTTCACTATTGACATCCACCTTGTTGTAAGATGTGATCATGTAAAAATAGGTGGTGATGTCATCCAGGGGGCGATCGCGCGCTCCCTTATCCACAAAGTTAGTGTTTTTTCTCCCTTTAACCTTGGCGATCTGCTGGAATTCACCCGCCTCTGCCTTGTTCCAGTAGACGTAATAGCCCTCCACCTCTTTTTCCGGGCGAACCTTCCAGGAGAGTTTCACCCGTTTGACCAGACCGCTTTGTGCACTCAAACCTTCCGGGGTGGGCGGCTTGCCCCTGGTAGTGGCTGAGGCGATGTCTGAAAGGCCGGTTTCACGCCCTTGATCGTCGTAAAGGGTTGACCGGTAGTAGTAGGTAATGGCATCAGAGAGGTTCTGTTGATCGACAAAAGAGGTCTTGTTCGTGCTGGGCAACTCCCCAATTCGCTCGAACGTACCCTCCGCAGCGGTGTTTCTGTAGATTCGATACCCTTTGATTTCTGAAAAAGGGCTGGCATGCCACTGCAAGTGGATCTCCCGAATCATATCCCCAGTGGCCTGCAGCCCAGCGGGCTTACTTACAGTGCTACCCTCCAGCGCACTGGAAAAGTCACTTTCGACCTGTCTGTTATTGAAGGCAGTGAGACGATAGTAATATTTCGCTCCATCCTCCAGTCCTGAATCTTCGTATTCGTGCTTCTTCAGTCTGAGCTTGCT
>CBFDBW010000373.1:0-3296 GCA_965603145.1 uncultured Syntrophobacterales bacterium | reverse complement strand
TACGATAAAGTCAGGGGGTAAATATGGCGGTGAATACGACCACCTATGTTCGGGCGCCAAGTAGGACTTCAGCTTACCTTGACTGGCTACAAATGCTCACAGGTGTAGCCCTCATTCTGTTTATGTGGAGTCACATGATCTTGGTGGCCAGTGTGAACCTGGGTGCAGGTGTGATGAATGCTCTCGCCAGGTTCCTCGAGGATACTTATATGGCCCAAGTTGGAGGTCCGATTGTGGCGTGCGTTTTCCTTTTGCACTTCATCCTGGCGGCTCGCAAGGTGCCATTTCGAGCTGAGCAGCAATCCACCATTTGGAAGCTCAGCCGACAGCTTCGCCATACCGACACCTATCTCTGGCTCGTCCAGGCCACTACCGCCATGATTATCCTGATCATGGGCTCCATTCATATGTGGACGGTACTTACTGACCTACCCATCACAGCGGCCAAAAGTGCTGCACGAATTCAGGGAGGATTCTGGTTCGTCTTTTATCTGATTCTTCTGCCTATGGTGGAACTCCACGTGGGGATCGGTTTTTATCGCATCGCTGTGAAGTGGGGTTTTGCCCGACGAAAAGATCGAAAGAAGTTCAAGAAGCTTGAAAACTATCTGACAGCGATCTTCATAGCCATTGGCCTTATCACTCTTCTGCGATTCCTCTTGTTGAAATAAGGAGGATGTAATTGGAAACTTTCTTTACAGATGTGTTGTGTATAGGTGCCGGACTGGCAGGAGAGCGTGTCGCCATTGAGACAGCCACTGCCGGCTTTGACACCATCTGTCTGAGTATTGTACCTCCCAGACGGTCCCACTCTTCAGCAGCCCAGGGAGGTATGCAGGCATCCTTGGGACACTGCGCCATGGGAGAGGGCGACTGCCCCGACGTCCACTTTGAGGACACAGTGAAAGGCTCTGATTGGGGTGCTGATCAGGAGGTGGTACGCCTTTTTGCTGAAAGAGCTCCCGAGGCTGTTAGGGAGATGGCCTTTTGGGGGATCCCGTGGAACCGGGTTGTGCCTGGAAGATCTACCTATTTCAAGGGTGGAAAAGAATTCGAAAAGGTGGAGGCAACCGAGAAGGAGGGACTGATAACCGCAAGATCCTTCGGTGGGACCGCCAAGTGGAGAACCTGCTATACCTCGGATGGCACTGGTCACACGCTGCTCTACACCATGGACAACAAGGTGGTGGAGTTAGGTGTAACTGTCCATGACCGGGTAGAGGCCATTGCACTCATCCATGACGGAGAAACCTGCACGGGTGTTGTGGCCAGATGTCTGAAGACAGGAAAACTCAGGGTTTATCTGGCCAAGGCAACGCTCATTGCCACAGGCGGTTACGGTAGGATCTACCGGGAGACCACCAACGCGGTGATTAATGACGGCGGGGGTGCCATTATCGCCCTTGACACCGAGGTGGTTCCCTTGGGCAATCCTGAAGCAATCCAGTTCCACCCCACCGGTATCGTTCCCACCAATATCCTGGTGACCGAGGGCTGCCGGGGCGACGGTGGGACCTTGTTGGATGTGAATGAAAACCGGTTCATGCACGAGTACGAGCCTGAAAAGGCAGAGCTGGCATCCCGGGACGTGGTATCCCGCTGGATGACCCATCATATTCGCCAGGGGCTTGGGGTCAAAAGCCCCTACGGCGATCACCTCTGGCTGGATATCCGCCACCTGGGTGAAGATCACATCAAGAGCAAGCTCAGAGAAGTTGAGGAAATCTGCAATAATTTTTTGGGCGTCGATCCTATCACCCAACTGATTCCAGTGCGGCCGGCCCAGCATTACACCATGGCAGGAGTCCGGACCAACAAAGATGGTGCCGCGTATGGGCTCAAAGGGCTCTTTTCAGCTGGTGAGGCCGCGTGCTGGGATATGCACGGTCTTAATCGCCTGGGGGGGAACTCTCTGGCCGAGACGATCGTTGCCGGAAAGATTGTGGGCGAAAAAATTGTTGAGTTCCTTGAAGGTTACGAGGTCCAATACAACACAGGCGTAATCAGAGATGCTGTGATCAGGCAACAAGAGCGGATCGACGGGTTAATTTCGGGCAAAGACGGCAATGAAAACGTCTATGAGATTCGCAACGCTATGCAGGGTCAGCTCATGGAACGGGTGGGGATTTTTAGAAACGGTTCGGATCTGCAAAAGGCGGTGGACAACCTGCAGGAGATCTATGCACGAGCCCAGCAGGTGGGCCTGCGCTCAAACGGCATTGGCGTTAATCCTGAATTAACACTTGCTTTGAAAATCCAGGGAATGGTGAAATTGGCTCTTTGTACGGCCTACGCGGCGCTGCAGCGCACTGAGAGCCGGGGCTGCCATGCCCGGGAGGACTATGAGGCCAGGAACGACCGGGATTGGTGGAACAGGACCCTGGCGACCTGGAAAGAGGGGGATGGCCTACCGACCCTCAATTATGAACCCGCCACAGAGACTGTGGAACTACCACCAGCTGAGAGAGGGTATGGGGTCTGCAAGATCATCAGCTGCGACGGCGAAATCATAGGAGAGGAATAAGATGGCAAGAAGATTTAAGTTCAATATATTCCGCTACAACCCGCAGGATCCTGATTCTGTCCCCCATACAGACACGTTCTATGTTGAAGAGACTGAGAGCATGACGCTTTTCATTGCCCTAAACCAGATCAGGGAGGAACAGGATACGTCGCTTCAGTTCGATTTTTGTTGCCGCGCCGGCATCTGCGGGGCATGTGCCATGATGATCAACGGCAGGCCCGGTTTGGCTTGCCACACCCTTACCAAAGAGCTGCCTGATGAGATTACGCTCATGCCTCTGCCCATCTTCAAGTTAATTGGAGACCTCTCTGTGGACACAGGCACCTGGTTTAGGGCGATGAATGAGAAGGTGGAATCTTGGATTCACACCAACCAAACCTTCGATCCGCAGTCTGAAGCAGAGAGGATGGACAATGCCCTAGCCGAAGAGATTTATGAACTGGAGCGCTGCATAGAGTGCGGTTGTTGTGTGGCCGGTTGTGGGACTGCCAATATGCGGGAGGACTTCATGGGGGCAGCTTCCATGAACCGGATTGCCCGCTTCATGATGGACCCGAGAGATCAGCGCACCGATAAGGAGTACTTTGAGGTGGTCGGTACTGATGAGGGCATCTTCGGGTGTATGGGTCTCCTCGGCTGTGAGGATGTATGCCCCAAACACCTGCCTTTGCAGGATCAGCTAGGAATTCTCCGCCGCAAGATGGGCTGGAGCGCCGTCAAGCAACTCTTCCGCAGATCTTGACATCCTGTTCTCGCGCCCGAGCCCTGCGGG
>CBFDBW010000372.1:0-3298 GCA_965603145.1 uncultured Syntrophobacterales bacterium | reverse complement strand
CGAGCGAACTACAATAAAATGGTATACATACCTTACATTTCGAATCCCGCTTCAGCGGGACTGCAGCGACTCGACCTGAGCTCGTCGACAGGTCTTGCTGCAGGGAGCTTCAAATACTGTCCCCAGAACCTGGGATGAGAAACCATGAGTGACAGTATTAGCAGGCGAGATTTTTTAAGACAGTGTGGGCGTTGTGCCCTTCTGTCTGCCGGCCTGGAAGCCGCTATCTTGATGACGGCCACCTCCCAATCGCAAGCTCTGGGCTTGAAAAAGGGCTACCTCGGTCGCAAACTCTCTCCATTTTACACCCCACTGGAAGATGGTCGTATTCGTTGCGAACTCTGTCCGCACGCCTGTGAAGTAGATCAGGGGGAACGGGGATATTGCGAGGTTCGGGAAAACATCGGTGGGCGCTATTACTCGCTGGTTTACGGCAACCCATGTGCAGTGCATGTTGACCCGATTGAGAAAAAGCCATTTTTCCATGTGCTCCCGACGAGCCGCTCTTTTTCCCTTGCCACTGCAGGGTGCAATTTCGACTGTAAGTTCTGTCAAAACTGGGAGATTTCCCAAGCCCGGCCGGATGATACTCACAATTACGAAATGACGCCAGAACAGGCGGTCCAGTTAGCCGGCCGTTACCAGTGTCAATCCATCGCCTCCACCTATGTGGAACCCACTGTGTTCACAGAGTACATGATAGATATTGGTGTGCTGGCCAAGCAGCAAGGATTGTTGAAGGTCATGCACTCCAATGGCTACATCAACGCTACCCCGCTTCAAGAACTGGGTAAATATCTGGACGCGGCCTGTATCGATTTGAAGGGCTTTAACGAATCGTACTATAGAGAAATCACTGAGGGAACCTTGGAGCCCGTGCTGGAGACACTTAAAAGGCTCAAAGGCTTGGGTATTCATACTGAGATCGTTAATTTGATAGTACCGGGTAAGAATGACGACATGGACCAAGTGGCTGCCATGTGCAGGTGGATTAAGGATGAGTTGGGGCCGGATGTGCCTTTGCACTTTAGCAGGTTTTACCCCCTATACAAGCTGAAAAGTCTGCCCCCAACCCCGGTATCTACCCTGGAGCGAGCCCGAAAAACGGCTTTGCAGAGCGGGCTCCATTTTGTTTACATTGGCAATGTCCCCGGCCATCCCGGCGAACACACAGATTGTCCAAAATGCGGTACCAGACTTATCCAACGCCGGGGTTACAGAGTCGAAGTCCTACATCTAAAAAAAGACCGCTGTGACAAATGTGCACAGCCTATACCGGGTATTTGGGATCTTTCCCAGAGAACCTAGGCTCAGTCTTTTAGCCTAGAGTAGCTGTCTGGGTGCTGAAGAAATCATTGGCAAGCTCGGCCGCTTTCGCCACAGAACCGGCATTGTGGACCAGACTCCATAAAGTGTGGCCGAAGGCATAATTTTTGGCAAAGTAAAAAGTAAACCGTTTGAGCAGGGGAAAGGTATATTCAGGTTCAAAAGAAGTTTTCAAGAGAGAGACAAAACGGTTGTAGGCATCAGGCGGTTCAGGAAGGCTCTGGTTGTGAGAATGAGATGAGAGGGAGGCGGCTATTTGACGGAAAAGCCAGGGACAGCGCACAGCAGCGCGACCGATCATGACCGCGTCGCACCCGGTTCGTTGGAACATCCGCATGGCTGCTTCTGGTGAGTCAACGTCACCATTACCGATAACCGGGATATCTATAAGCTCTTTGATCCTGCCGATGTATTCCCACCTAGCCGGCCTTTTGAATCGATCCTGTTTCAGCCGAGGATGCACAGAAATCGCGTCCACTCCGCTGTCTTGGAGCATCAAACAAAACTCTTTCAGTGTGTCCCAATCGAGGGTCCAGCCCAAACGGATTTTTGCGGTAAGCGGCAAGCTCGTCGCACTGCGGCTGGTCTTGACTAATACTTCAGCGCGTCTTAGATCTTTCATCAGGGAAATACCTCCACCCCGCTTGGTAATGAGGGCAGTGGTACATCCCATGTTCAAGTCCAGTCCATCTCCATTGCATGATTCGATTTTGTCTATGGCGGTGGGTAATTCGTCAGCAGACGAAACGAGCAACTGGTAAATGATTGGCCGCTCTCTGGCAGTACAGCGCAACCAGGGCGAGGATTCGGGGGCCTCCAGGGGAAGGGCCCGGGCACTGAGCATCTCAGAATAAAAAAGACCGCAACCGCCGTATTCAGCTATTAACTGTCGTAAGACAGTGTGGCTCAGACCGCTCATGGGAGCCAGGATCAGTGGCGGGTCTACCCTGAGGTTTTTGATGCGAAGAGGGCCAGGTTGAATCAATGATTTCCTCCGGAAGTTTTGCGGCCATAGTGTAAGCGGGAACTGCGAATTAGTAAACCCTAACGTTGCAGACCTACTCCGAGGAAAAACGCGCTAGAGTGCGCCAGATGTGGGCGCGCCTACCGATTTTGGCCGGTGTGGGTCTGTAACGTTAGGGTTGAGTACGAGGTGAACATGTGTTGGCTTCTCTTGATTTTGTTGTTTTGGATGTCGGTGGTAGCAATAACCTACTTGATCTTCTACTATGAATCCGCCAACGGGTCGCACCTGGAGATTCTGCGTTCGCGGGGTGCAGTATCTCTGCTGCTACTCAGAGGTTTTCTCTGGAGTTTATATAGTCATCTTATGGTTCTGGCGACAACAACGACAGCATTTTACCGCAGTTTCTATCGCTTAGCTCCCGGACCGGCAGAGCGGACACCGATTATCTTTGTACACGGTCTTTACCATAACCACACAGCCTGGTATCTCTACCTGCGTTGGTTTCGTAAATGGGGCTGGCAGCATGTGAAGGCCGTCAATTTGCCGGGAAAATTTCGATCCATTAAAGATTTTGGCAGAATCCTGAACGAAGAAGTTGATGAGGTTTTAAGAGCAACAGGAAGCAATCAGGTGGACTTGGTGGGTCATAGCATGGGTGGCCTTGTGATTCGTTCCTATCTGGCGAATAATTCTGTAACCACTAAAGTTCGGAGGGTTGTTACCCTGGGGAGTCCTCATGCCGGCTCAAAACTGGCGGTTTTGGGCTTGGGCAATGCGGTGAAAGAGATGATTCCGGGCAGCCCTTTTCTGGAGGAACTGAATCGGGAACTTCAGATGCCGGAAAGCGGTCGCTTTTATGCCATCTACACTATTGTGGACAACTTGGTGCTCCCCAATGAATCTGCCAAACTCAGCGGAGATGGAGCGGAGAATGTGGAGACGCGAATAGTAAATCATGTAGGGTTATCGTTTTGCAAACACACGGCGCGCTTGGTCAAACAGTGC
>CBFDBW010000371.1:0-3304 GCA_965603145.1 uncultured Syntrophobacterales bacterium | reverse complement strand
ACAGATGCCGAGAAGGTGATTTTCGGTGTCAGCATAGGAGTCGATCTTTATCACTCCAGCACACTCCCTGCAGACCCTGACCGTTTCCTTCTGTTCCTCGATAATGCTGTCGGTGTCGTAGAAAACGGTCTTGCTGCGCTGGACAAATTCGTTTACCGCCAGATATTTTTCCCGTTTGAGGCTGCATTGTTGCCTCTGCTCAAGCACGTGCTCACAGGTGTTCGCTATGGCGCGCGTCACTTCATCACTTTGACGAATCTCCTCCGGGTCGTAATTCGGTTCCTGTACCCACGAGTAGTCAATACCAGCAAGCGCCAATATTATACCTACATTTACATAAGGCAGAGCCCCCTCGATGGAATAGCCTCCTTCCAGGACAGCTATGTGTGGCTGTAGCTTCTCGGTGAGTTTCGCATACCCTTGGGCGCAGAAGTTCATTGCAGTGATTGGATCACTGTAATGATTGTCTTGGCCAGCCGAATTGATAATAAGCTCGGGCTTGAACTCCTCCAGAATTGGCAAGACCACTCTATCCAGCACATGGAGGAAACCCTCCTTAGAGGTCATTGGCGGTAGGGGGATGTTCACCGTGGCCCCTAATGCATTTGGCCCTCCCATCTCACTAGCAAAGCCGGAACCTGGATAGAGGGTACGGCCATCCTGATGTAGACTGATAAATAGGGTGTCAGGGTCATGCCAGTAAATGTTCTGGGTGCCGTCTCCGTGGTGGCAATCAGTGTCTACAATAGCCACCCGGTCCACCCCATAGGTGTGGCGGATGTGCTCCACCATGACACCCTCAATATTGATGTTACAGAAACCCCGGGCACCGTGTACAGAGCGCATGGCGTGATGTCCTGGAGGACGTACCAGGGCAAAGCCACAGTCCACCTTGCCCTCCAGCACCGCTTCGGCGACTGTTTTTCATCCACCTGCGGCAATATAATGGCTTTCAGTGAGAACGGCCTCCACCCCCGGCACACAAAAATGGACACGCTCAACATCTCTTGCCGTAGCCAGATCGGGATTGAGTTCCACCAAACCTTCGATGTCCAGGATACCCTCTTCGAAAACCTGGTCCTGGGTATAGAGCAGACGTTCCTCTCTCTCAGGATGGGTCTCACTTATGGCCCAATCGAAGGCTGGAAAGAAAACCAGCCCAGTTCTTCTCCTGGCTTTCATACGGCAGCCTCTCCATACGGCCTGATGAGACCCGGTTTGATCTGGGCCCTCACCCGGATGTTCCGCCCCACGGTGTAAAATCCTTGCACCATATTGAACTCGGAATCTTCAAGTAGCTCCATTTCCAGATTGTCCTTGTCGGCTCCAAGCCGATGTGCCTTTTTTCGGAGGAGATCGAAAGCAATCTGAACCACCTCCTGCTTCGAGGCCTCTTTTCCAATTTTATCTAAATAGCCTTCCTCCGGAGCGCAAACATAACCGCGACTTGTATCCGCAAGTACCGTCACTTCACAGGTAGTTCTAGCCACTGCCGCGCCGATAGCGTTGGCCACCTCATATTCAGGGGGAACTCGGGCCTGCCATCCACTGACAGCCTGCAACCAAGGGGCTAACTCTTTCGCAGGACCTCCAATAACGATAATGCCGGACGGTTGTATTGTCCTACCTTCCAACAGTTCGTGAATAGTGTAAACCGGTTGTTGGTTCACTCTGCCCACGAGAGCGTTGACCGCTTCCATAATGAGCGAGCAGGACTTCTCTACAATTGCCTTCGCAGTTTCCTCAACTCCTTTTCCCAGTTGCTCTGCCAGCCGATGGATTCCTTCAATGGCACGTTGCTTTTGTCCCCCCTGCACCGTGTCAAGAGTTACCAGAGCATCAGTGGGAGTTGGCTCTGGTCCTCCGTAAGCAAGGGCCCGACCTTTTCTCTCTGGCCCAATTTTGAGATGTCCGTTTTCCAACCGTACCCAGCTATCACCCCCCACCCCGATGGATACGGTGCGAAGGGCTCTCACTAGGGTATTATAACCCCCCATTCTGATTCCCAGCGGTTTGAGCAGTGGCGCACCATTTACAAGTATAGCTATGTCCGTGGTGGTACCACCAACGTCCAGTACCACCTCCTCCTTGTCGGGGTCGGTAAAAGCAAGCGTACCCATGACGCTCGCAGCCGGTCCGGAGAGGATGGTTTCCACCGCGTACTGGAAGGAGCTTGCCTGGGCCATAGTACCGCCATCTGCCTTGAGTATCTCAAGCGGGATCTTGATTCCCTCTTGCTCCATGCACCCATGGACCGCTTGATAGAATTCGCCGCTGATCCGGGCAACGGCACAATTCAAGTAGGCGGTGGCAATGCGGCGGGCAAAGTTTAGCTGGCCCGATACCTGGTGGCCCAATGTTACCGTCTCGAAGTTGTCCGCCAACAACTCCCGCATCTTCAATTCGTGACTGGGATTGCGAATGCTGAATTTACCTACCAGCGCAAGGTTGCGGACGTTTTCAGACCTGAGCTTCTTACCAATCTCCAGTACTTCCTCGTCATTGATTGGAGCGATTTCCCGACCGCGATGATCAATAACTCCACCCACGACATAGTAATGGTCACCTATGGTAAACGCATGGGGATTTACCCCAGGGCCGCTGGCCACCAAAATTCCCACCGGCTCCGTTTTTCCTTGGATGATGGCATTCGTAGCCAGAGTTGTGCTCACCACCACGCGCTGAATAGCTTGAGAGTCCAAACCCCTTATGGCATCAAAAACTCCGAAACAGACGGTTTGGAGAAGATCTTTTTCGTCCGTAAGAGACTTGACCTTGCTGACGATTTCCCTGCCTTGGAGAACAACCACGTCCGTGTGAGTTCCGCCGACATCGAGTCCGACAATCATCCGTTACCCCTGGTAAGAACAAAGAAAACCTTGTGAAATCTTGGGCTGCCAGCCCGAATATTTCCCGTGTTCAACCTACATACGACGATATATATTTACTAAGTAGATCCCCTACAATTGCCCGATCATTTCGTAGGGGCGGGGTTCATCCCCGCCCGAAAAGCCTGATGTATATCGTGTCGCGGGCGGGCATAAAGCCCGCTCCTACATTTCTGATTTTGTGCCATAGTCAATCAGGTGGCACCATTAATGACGTCAGATATAATAATTTTCCATGAAAACTTCACGGTTGGACACATTGAAATTTGATCGCCGCAAAGATAGCAGATACTTTTGCCAGAGTCGAGGAGGGATTTCGGATTGCAGATTTGAGATTTTAGATTGTAGATTGGGGAAGGCATAGAGCATGGGGCATGGGGCATGGAGTTAAAGGCAACGTCAATAAAGAACTAATA
>CBFDBW010000370.1:0-3319 GCA_965603145.1 uncultured Syntrophobacterales bacterium | reverse complement strand
AAGAGTAGTTGCTCGTACAAGATTTTCCCTTGTGGGGGCAATCCGCTTGGATCCAAGGTGCTGGACTGAGACGGGAAGGCTTTTTCCACTGCAAAGGACGTTTGAGAATGCCCTCTCGACTCGGTTGGGAGGGCTTTTTTTCGGCTACTCGACCTTTCTCGGACCATCTGTCTCTTCGCTTCAGGTCTCCAGTCTGGCATCTCATTAAGATAGTAGAGTGAGCATATGGGACTTGAGTCCCGGTCTGCCCGGGAGTTGTCAACCCATTGAAACCCTGGCTTTTTTAATCTCTTCGAGAGGTAACTCTGATGCGACAACCGAAACCGAATACTCGTGTAAAATCAGGAAAACTCACCATCCAAGAAAAAATCGATAGCATCTTGGAGGAGAACCGACGGTTGCTGCAGAGCCTTAGTGATGAAGCCCTAGAGGATTTTATCAGTAGGATCGAGGCGGCCAACGCCATTTTTTGCTCGGCTCAGGGAAGATCGGGCTATGTACTCCGCTGCTTTTGCATGCGGTTAATGCACCTCGGCTACCGGGTGTACTTTTGCGGTGAAACCATTACCCCTGCCATTGGCGAAGGCGACATGCTTGTGGTCCTGAGCGGTTCCGGGGAAACCACCTCCACCTTTGAAGCAGTGCAGATAGCCAAGAAGCGGGGTGCAATGATCGTTGCCATCCTGGGAAATCTAAGCACAAGAATAGCTCCACTGGCAGACCATAGCATTCCTCTAGCTGGCACCACCAAACTTCGCCGCGATAGTGAACCAGTCTCTTCCCAGATGACTGGCTCCCTGTTTGAGCAGGCTGCCTTCATTTTCCTGGAGGCGGTTGTTCTCGCCCTCAGCCAGGATAGGGGAAAAAAGATTGATAGCGAATTAAGACTGCATGCGGTTATCGAATAACAAAGGAGAAAGTGTGAAGCCAATCTTGCAACTAGCTCTTGATTTTATTGATCTGCAACGAGCTTTGAAAAACGCCCAAGCCGGAATCGCCGGTGGAGTTAACTGGCTTGAGGCAGGCACCCCACTCATCAAAAGCGAGGGGCTCAATGCCGTCCGGGAGCTGCGCAAGCTGTTTCCTCAAACCACAATCGTTGCGGATATGAAAATCATGGACACCGGCCGGGTGGAGGTTGAAGCCGCGGCAAAGGCCGGTGCCAATATTGTCGATGTCCTCGGCGCAGCCAGCGATGCCACCATCCAGGAGTGCATCCAGGCGGGCAAGAACTATGGCGCTAAAATCGTGGTGGATATGATCGCGGTTGAGGATGTGCTGTCCAGGGCGCAGTTTGTCGAGGAACTCGGCGCAGACTATGTGACCATCCACTGCGCCGTTGACGAACAGATGCAAGGGAAGGACCCTTTTGAGACTTTGCGCCAGGTGAGCCAGGTATTGAACATCCCGGTGGGAGTGGCCGGTGGCATCAACTCTGAAACAGCCGGCGAAGCTGTGGCGGCCGGCGCCGCCATTGTAATTGTCGGTGGTGCCATCAGTAAAGCTCTGGATCCTGAACAGGCAGCCAGAGATATCCGCCAAGGACTCGATACTGGCAAGAGCATCAGCACCACCCTTTTTAAGAGGGGAGGAGAGGCTCAGATCCGGGAAATTCTGGAGCAGGTGTCTGCGGCCAACCTCTCCGATGCTCTGCACCGCGGTGGAGTTCTGCAAGGAATTCAGCCATTATTCCCAGGCATCCAGATGGTGGGGCGGGCGATTACTGTAAGAACCTATCCGGGAGATTGGGCCAAGCCAGTTCAGGCCATTGACGTGGCCGAGCCAGGTGACGTGATCGTCATAGACGCCGGAGGGGTGGGCCCCGCCCTCTGTGGAGAACTGGCCACCCATTCGGCTGTGCGAAAGGGCTTGGCTGGGGTAGTCATCGACGGTGCCCTCCGAGACAGCGATGAGATCGTCGCCTTGAAATTTCCGGCCTTCAGTAGACTGGTCATGCCCAACGCTGGCGAGCCCAAAGGCTTCGGAGAGATTGGGGTGCCGGTGACGGTTGGCGATATGCGGGTCGAGACTGGAGACTGGCTACTGGGTGATGGGGATGGCGTGGTTGTGTTGCCTCGGGCCATGGCAGTAGAGTACGCTAACCGGGGCATGGATGTGTTGGAAAAAGAAAATCGCATCCGGGAAGAGATCAAAGAGGGGAGCACCTTGAGCAAGGTGACCGAACTGCTGCGCTGGGAAAAGAAATAAGTAAAAACGGATACTTTGGACATGATTATTACGGTAATCGGGCCGGGAGCTATCGGTTGCCTACTCGCTGCTTACCTGACCAGGGCCGGAGAAGAGGTTTCTCTTTTGGATTATCGGCCCAAACGCGCCACTCTGCTCCAAGACAGAGGAATTGCCGTCACTGGAGAAAGAGAGGCTTTCCATACTCCAATCAAGGCGACAGCCTACCTTACTGAGATAAGTTCTACAGATATATTTATTCTGTGCGTCAAGGCTAGCGATACTGCAGTAGTCGCTGCTAAGCTGAGAGACGCCATTCCTCCTGAGAGTCACCTCTTGACCCTACAAAACGGCTTGGGCAATATAGAGAAACTTAGCGAATTCTTCGGTGGCAATCGGATTTTTGCCGGAGCCACCTCCCATGGCGCCACCTTGTTGGAGGTGGGGCGTGTACGCCACGCCGGCTACGGCGAGATATGGTTGGGACAGGTTAATGGGACCCATGCGAGTCAGGCGGGCGGGGCAATACTCCAAAATCTGGCAACCACAATGAACCGGGCGGGATTACATGCCCAAGTCGTTGATGATATCCAACCTATTCTATGGAGTAAGCTGGTGGTCAATGTCGGCATCAACGCCCTTACCGCCATTCTGGGGGTGCCAAATGGCGAACTCCTCAACATCCCCACCTGCCAGAATGTCTTGGATGGTGCGGTAGCGGAAGCTGTCCAGGTAGCAAGCGGTTGTGGGGTCCAGCTGCAACTGCCGGAGGAGATCGAGAGGGTCAGGGCCGTGTGCAATTCCACCGCCGCCAATATCTCTTCCATGTTGCAGGATGTTAAACGGCAGAAAAAGACAGAAATCGACCAGATCAACGGTGCCGTGGTGCGAATGGCTGCCAGTCTTGGAATGGCTTCCCCGGTCAATGAAGTGCTCACCGCTCTGATTCGAGGCCTTGAGGCAGGATACAACGTGGAAGGGGGCAAACCTTAGCACTGCTTCAATCATACCAAGCCGGGCTCAGGTCTTGACCGCTGCAAGTAACATCTACAACTTTCCAACTACCGTAAATTCGTCTAAAGCTTGTTTGTCGCTCTCTAGTGTCCGGTTGAACTCTCCAATAGCGCTGTCA
>CBFDBW010000369.1:0-3340 GCA_965603145.1 uncultured Syntrophobacterales bacterium | reverse complement strand
TACTGGAGCCCATACTCGACGGCAGAGCTGATGTTGTGTATGGCTCAAGATTTCTTGGTGGCCCCCATAGGGTGCTATTCTTCTGGCACTATTTGGGTAACAAGTTCTTGACTTTACTGTCCAATGCCGTGACCAATTTAAACCTGACAGACATGGAAACCTGTTACAAAGTCTTTAAAAGGGAGGTCCTCAATGACATAGAGCTCAAGTCGAACCGCTTTGGGTTCGAACCTGAGTTTACCGTGAAGATTGCGAAAAAAGACTGCCGCATATATGAAGTTCCCATCAGTTACAGCGGTCGCACCTACGCCGAAGGCAAGAAGATCGGTTGGAAGGATGGGGTCAAGGCTATTTTTGCAATTATATGGTTTCGATTTTTCGACTGACGGCATAGTAAAAAGTCCATCTGCGGCGTTGCACTTCATCTTTAGTCATTGCAGCGTACAGCTAAGTACGCCTCATTCCTAAAGCTTTGTGCGCCTTGCATCTGGAGCTTTTTACTGTGCCGTCTAAGTCGTGACTTTTTAGGAATTCTTTGACTTTTCGACTGAGAACAGCACTGCAAGCATTTGGGCCAGACTCTCCGCCCACGGCTGGGGATGTATGTTGAATGTCTCTGCCAATACTGAACAGTCCAAAATCGAATTGACAGGTCTTTCAGCTGGAGTAGGATACTCAGACGTGCGGATGGGCTCTACCCGCTTCACCTTCAGGGATTCATACTCGCTCGCCAGGCGAAAGATCTCTTCCGCAAAACCGTGCCAACTTGTCACCCCTTTGCCGCAGTAGTGGTAGGTCCCCCAATGAACCTGCCGACCCTCCAAGAGCTGGGCAGCAATCCGTAGGATTGTCTCGGCCAGATCTGCAGCATACGTCGGACAGCCATACTTATCATCAACCACTTGGACCACTTCCCTCTCACGGCCCAAGCGAAGCATGGTATTGACGAAATTGTGTCCATGAACTCCATAGACCCAACCGGTGCGGAGGATGAAATGCTCTCTCAGATGTTTCCTTATCTCCACTTCTCCTGCGGCTTTGCTTTTCCCATAGACACTCAGAGGAGAGACCGGATCTGTGACAAGGTAGGCCCCTTTCTTCTGACCATCGAAGACATAGTCGGTGGAAATATGAACCAGAAAGATTCCAGCCCTGCCACAGGCTGAGGCAAGATAGGACGGTCCGTCTCGGTTTACTGCAAAGGCAAGCTCTGGCTCAGACTCAGCTTCATCAACAGCAGTATAACCAGCAGCATTGACCACCAGGGACACACCAGGCCGATTTACTTCCCTACTGACCGAAATCATGTCAGTGATGTCCAGGGCAGAACGGTCCAGAGCCAGGATCTCAAGACCCCGTTTTGCGCCGCGGTTTGACAGTTCCCAGCCCACCTGCCCGTTGGCGCCGGTCAGCAGAATTCTCATCTGTTTTCCTTATAAACGGGCAGACGCTCAGGGAGAATATCGGCAAGGCAGGGTAGCCGGCTGTCTTTTTCTGAAAGCAACGGTTCCGAAATAGGCCAGGCTATGGCTAGAGTGGGGTCGGACCAGAGAACACCGCCTTCATCTTCGGCGGCATAAAAATCCGTACATTTGTAGAGCAGATAGGCCGATTCACTCAGCACACAAAATCCATGGGCAAATCCCTCCGGCAAGAATAGCTGGCGTCTGTTCTAATCGGAAAGATGAACGGATGTCCACTGTCCAAAATAAGGAGAGCCCCGTCGGATATCCAGCGCCACATCAAAAATGGTACCCTCGATTACCTGTATCAACTTTGCCTGCGCGTGCTTTACTTGATAGTGCAAACCCCTCAGGGTTCCACCTACTGAACGGGAGAGGTTATCCTGCACAAAAATGGATTCGATGCCAGCCTCAGTGTATCTTCTCTGCTGGTAGGTCTCCATGAAAAATCCCCGTTCATCCTGGAACACAGATGGCTCGATTATCAGGATTTCCGGTAGAGAGTTGGGGAGTATCTTCATGGCAACACACCTTCGTACTTGATGATATCCATGAGGTACTGTCCGTAACCATTACTCAAGAGTGGCCGGGCGAGTGTTTCAAGTTGGCCGGCATCAATGTAGCCCATCCGAAAGGCAATCTCTTCGACACAGGCAACCTTCAAGCCCTGTCTTTCCTCAATGGTTTCGATGAAATTGGCAGCCTGCATGAGGGTCTCGTGGGTTCCGGTATCCAGCCAAGCTATCCCCCGCCCCATCTTTTCAACCCGGAGCGCTTTCATCTTCAAATAGGCCCGATTGACGTCGGTAATTTCCAGCTCGCCACGAGCCGAAGGTTCAAGCGCGGCAGAAATCTCCAGCACTCGATGATCGTAAAAGTAGAGCCCGGTAACCGCCCAATTAGACGTGGGCTCCTTTGGTTTTTCTACAACGTCTAGGGCCTGGTCTTCTGAATCAAAGGTCACAACACCATAGCGTTCCGGATTTTTCACCCAATAGCCGAAAATGGTTGCTCCTTCTTTCTGAGCGGCAGCCTGGCGCAGTTTGTCAGGCAGACCGTGGCCATAAAAGATATTGTCCCCAAGGATAAGGCAGACCGGATCGCGGCCGACAAACTCCCGGCCTATTATAAACGCCTGGGCAATGCCTTCAGGACGTGGCTGCTCTGCGTATTCAAATGAAAGGCCCCACTGTGAACCATCGCCGAGCAACTCCCTGAACAGGGGTAAGTCCTGAGGGGTGGAAATCACCAGAATCTCACGCAGCCCAGCCAACATGAGTACCGATAGGGGATAGTAGATCATGGGCTTGTCATAGATGGGAAGCAATTGCTTGCTTACCACCCGGGTGATGGGATAGAGGCGAGTTCCCGAACCACCAGCCAGTATGATGCCCTTCATATTTTTTCCCCGCTACTTCATGCAAAATCTGTGGGAGCGGCTTTCCAGCCGCGATTTATCTATGCTCGTAGTTGATCTCAATCCACTTGCGATATTCACCACTGCGTATCAGATTAACCCAGCCCAGGTTATGCAAATACCAATCCACAGTGGCCTCCAGCGCTTCCTCGAAATCGTGGGCAGGACTCCACCCCAGTTCTCGCTTGATTTTGCCGGCGTCAATGGCATACCGTCGGTCATGTCCCGGACGATCAGAGACAAACTGGATGAGCCGCCGGCTCGATTTGCTCTTGGGTCTTTGTAAACGTGCGTCAAGAAGGTCGCAGAGTAGATGAACAACTACAATGTTTTGTCGTTCCGCACCTCCTCCTATATTGTATGTCTCCCCTGGCTTTCCCTGCTCAAGCACCCTAACCAGGCCATCGCAGTGGTCTATGACATAGAGCCAGTCGCGAACATGCTTCCCGTCTCCGTAGAC
>CBFDBW010000368.1:0-3352 GCA_965603145.1 uncultured Syntrophobacterales bacterium | reverse complement strand
GAACGAACTCGCCCTGGGCGAAGTTGATTACGCTGGTGGCCTTGTATATCAGCACAAACCCCAGGGCCACCAGGGCGTAGACGCTGCCAATGACCAAACCGGTGACTACAAGCTGATTAAAATAGAGGAATCCTGGACTCATCGCCGCTCCTCAGCGTGCAAAGTGCACTGAAAAGAGAATAAGGTAAGGTGTGCATTGCACACCGATTTGCTGGTGGGCCGTGCCCACCCAACATCTAGTTGTGTAGTGCTTAGTGCCTCCTGCACCATGCGCTTTGCACTATCTCCCAAAAATCCTCTCCCACCAGGAAGCCCGCTCTGTTGCCGCATACTCCTCTGGAGATTTAACCGTCCGTACCAGCAGGTTGGTTCTCAATGTGACCGTTTTGCCATCCTGATAGCGGATTATGGACTCGATGTCCAGGCTTTCTCGATCACTGTAAAGACCTGTTATCTCCTTGGCATACTTTTCATTGATGAACTTGCGCCGCACCTTCTTGGTCCGAGTGAGTTCTTCATCATCCGGATCAAGCTCTTTGTACAAAAGAAGGAACTTCACTATCCTGGCCCCTGGCGGCAGGCTACGGTTGACCCGAACCACTTCTCCTTCAATCAGGTCATATACCTGCTCCTTGCCAGCAAGATCAGTGTAGGTAGTGTAGCCAATGCGGCGATCCTCAGCCCATTTGCCCGCATGTTTAAAGTCTATGCAAATCATGGCAGTTACATAAGGCTTCTGATGCCCGAGCACCACAGCTTCAACAACGTACGGACAAAACTTCAATTTGTTCTCTATGTACATGGGAGAGAATTGGGTCTTGTCTTCGAGACGCATGAGATCAGAGATACGATCAATGCAGATCAGATGGCCGGCCTCGTTTATGTAGCCAGCATCGCCCGAGTGTAACCAGCCATCTCTGAGAGTCTCCTTGGTGGCCTCAGGATCTTTGTGGTAACCGTGAAAGAGAGCCGGGCTGCGAGAGACGATCTCACCTACCCCTGAGGGGTCTGGATTGTGGATCAGAATTTCAGTCTCCGGTATCGGTTTTCCTACGCTGTCGAAGTCAATATCACCGTCACGGTGAATACAAGATATTCCGGAGATCTCGGTTTGACCGTAGATCTGTTTCAGGCTTACCCCTAAAGCATGAAAAAAACGAAACACATCTGGTCCCAAAGCGGCACCACCGGTGGAGGCACTACGTAACTGGGCAAAACCGAGACGATCCTTGAGCGCCCGGAAGGCCAACAGGTACATGAGGCCGTACACCAGACGCCAGCCAAGGGGGGGCTTCTGTTTGGCAAACTTAAAGTCAGCCATGCGGTAACCAACAGGCATGGCCAAGTTGTAGACAACTCGCTTGAGCCAACTGGCGTCCAGGTATTTTACCATTACCGACCTGGAGAGCCCCTCCCAGACCCGCGGTGGCGAAAACATCACGTGGGGACCTATCTCATACAAATCTTCCGTGGCGGTTTCAGGCTCCTCAGGAAAGTTCACCGTGAAACCAATGGCCAGGGCACTGGAGACCGCCATCATCTGTTCGCCAATCCAGGGCAAAGGAAGGAAGGAAACGAATTCGTCGCTTTCATGTTTGGGGTCCACCGCATGCAGATTGAGAGCCATCTTTAACATGTTGCGGTGAGTAAGCAGGGAACCCTTCGGAAACCCGGTGGTACCCGAGGTGTAGGATATCAGTGCTATATCCGTATCTACTAATTTTCGGAGGCCTTCCTCGAATCCCCCCGGGTGTTCACGCTCATATTTCCTGCCGATCTCTTCCACCTCGAGAAAGTAGATTAACTTCTCGTCTCCATAGTGCCGCATTCCCTTGCGATCGGTGTATACGATCCTCTCCAGTAAAGGTAGCTCTGCCTTCATCTCGAGGATCTTGTCCACCTGCTCCTGGTCTTCTGCAACTACAACCCGAGCCTCAGAGTGGTTAATAATGTAAGCGACCTCTGTGAGGATTGAGTCCTGATAGATTCCCAGAGGGATGGCGCCGAGGCATTGTGTGGCCAGTTCAGCATAGAGCCACTCGGGGCGGTTATCGCCGATAACGGCTAGTTTATCGTTTTTCCCGAGTCCCAGAGCCTTAAGGCCTAAGGCAAATCTTCTCACATGATCGTAATAGCTTTGCCAACTCACCGCTTGCCAGATGCCGTATTCCTTCTCGCGCAAAGCCACCCGACGGTCACCGTAACGAAGCGCATTGCGTTGCAGCAAAAGGGGAAGTGGTTTACCCTCAATATCCTTTGTTGTGGGGTCCAATCAGCTCGCTCCCAATGATCTAGAATCCCAGTTTGGAAAAAGCGGCGTCTGAGCCTCCTAGGTAGGCATTGATCACATGCTCATTATGCTGAATCTCTTGCGGTGGCCCCTCGGCAATCTTGGTGCCAAAGTCCAGTACGAAAACACGATCAGAGACATCCATCACCACTCCCATATCGTGTTCGATGAGAACTATGGCCACTTTCCGTTCCTCGTTTATGTCCAAGATGAAGCGTGCCATGTCCTCTGTTTCTTCCAGATTCATACCTGCCATGGGTTCATCCAAGAGCAGAATTTTTGGCTGCATTGCCAAGGCCCGGGCCAGTTCCACCCGTTTCTGCAGCCCATAAGGCAACGTGCCTACGATTTTTTTGCGAATCGCCTGAATCTCCAACAGGTCAATAATGCGCTCCTCAATCTCCCGACGGAGTTTTACTTCCTCTTTGCGGGCTTTGCCCCAGTAAAAGCCGCCGCTAAGGAAACCAGATCGCAAGTGGACATGTGCTCCGAGCTTTATATTGTCCAGCACGGTCATTCCCCGAAACAGTTCGATATTCTGAAAGGTCCGGGCTATACCCAGTCCTGCCACTTTATGTGGGGCCAACTGAGTGACATCTCGGTCTTCAAATAAAATTTCCCCCTTGTCTGGACGGTAGAATCTGCAAATACAGTTCAAGATGCAGGTCTTGCCGGCGCCGTTGGGTCCTATGATGGCGAAAATTTCACCGGGATCCACCGCCAGACTGACACCGTTGAGAGCGGTCAAGCCACCGAAGCTTAAATGTAGGTCTTGAACTTCCAACTGAGCCATGTTAGCCGTTTCCATGTCGGCCGCAGCAGACCGCAGCCTGTTGACGGTTGGCCAGCCTGTTGAGGGGTTTGGGGGTAGTTGCTATATCTGAGGGTCCCTATTATTTCGTCAATTTAGCTACTTTTGTCAAGTCATAACAAAAACCGTATCCTAGGAATAGTCCTACGGTCCAATTTACTCTTGACAATATCGAAAATGGGACGATACCATCATCAAACGGCTGAAGGGCTGCCAGCTCTCAGCCCACACAACTGTTTTCCAATAGTGGA
>CBFDBW010000367.1:0-3367 GCA_965603145.1 uncultured Syntrophobacterales bacterium | reverse complement strand
TGCGCGACGATGTCCTCAATGAGATCGTCAAAGCGGCCCTTTCCGAGAATTTTCTCCAGAACGTTTCGGGAAATCTCTTCCTTTAGCAGAGACAACGTCTCCTGTCTGGTCTTTTCCCGGCGGACTTTCTTGAGTCTGCCGCTTTCTTCAAGAAAGCGGCGGTGGTTCTCAATGGCCTCCAGCAATGGTTCCGTTCCCTGATCCTCCACCGCCACGGTTTTGAGTACTGGAGCTCGCCAGGCTGCCTTTTTGATCTGGGCGTCTTGCTCCACGCGAATCCTAACCTCGGTGACCAGTGCATCAGCACCAGATCTATCCGCCTTGTTGATGACATAGAGATCGGCGATCTCCATGACTCCAGCCTTCATGCTCTGGATGGTATCTCCCAGGCCCGGAGCCAATACCACAATGGTGGTGTCAGCGGTCTTGGCTATCTCCACTTCATCCTGGCCCACACCCACGGTCTCAACGATAACCCAGTCTTTGCCGAAACCGTCCATGATTTTGATCACGTCCGCTGTGGTTCGTGCGAGCCCGCCGAGGTTTCCACGGGTGGCCATAGAGCGGATAAAAACATCCGGGTCCCCGGAGGCCCTCTGCATACGGATCCGATCACCGAGAAGGGCGCCACCAGTGAAAGGACTGGAGGGGTCCACGGCTACAACGCCCACGGTCTTCTCCTGCTGGCGAAGCACCGTCGTGATCTTGTCGGTAAGGGTACTCTTGCCCGTGCCGGGGGAGCCGGTTATACCCAACACATGCGCTCTCCCCGTATGCGGATAAATTGACCCGAGAAATTCAAAAGAACGGGGATCCTCGTTTTCCACCAAGGTAATGAGCCGGGCCATAGCCCGTACTGAACCCTGCAACACTTCCGCAACTAGATCTTCCATAATAAGTGAGATATCCAAGTTTTGAAATGGTGCAACTGGGTATTTGTCCAATCGCTCAGGATAAACTCCGCGAAGAATCTCTGCAGCTCCAGTTACTATGGGATTCTTCGTCATCCCGCCGCTGGTGGGACTCCTGAGAATGACACCCAAAGAAACGGTCTCCGGATGTAGGCTAATTATGAGAAACTTTTTCCTCGATAAATTTGACTATATCCTCTGTTCTGGTGCCAGGTCCGAAGATGGCAGCGACTCCCGAGTCCTTCAGTCCTGGAACGTCCTCATCGGGAATAATACCGCCGCCGACAACCAGAACATCATCCAATCCCTTCTCTTTGAGTAGTTCCACCACCCGCGGGAAGAAGTAGTTGTGAACTCCACTCAGGCTGCTCAAGCCCACCACATCTGCGTCTTCCTGGAGTGCTGCTTCTACGATCATCTCAGGGGTCTGGCGCAGCCCGGTGTAGACCACTTCCATACCCGCTTCGGCAAAAACACGTGCCAGGAGCTTTGCCCCCCGGTCGTGACCGTCCAGGCCTGGCTTGGCCATGATGACCTTAATTCTCTTTTTGCCTGCCATTCTCAACCTCCCAATGCCGCATCCGCGCCTGCAAGACGGGAGGTCGGGCAAGACGTGCGAGAAGGGAAAGTAGCCTTTGTTTTTACTAGTCTCGCCCGTCTCACTAGTCTCGCTCGTCTCGCCTCACAGCGCTATGCGCTTTGCGCTTAGACAAATTCCTTCGGCCGATATTCACCCCAGATTTTGCGCCAGACATCGCAGACCTCACCAACTGTGGCCCGGGCTTTTACCGCCTCGATCACTGTCGGCATAACGTTCTCGTCCGTTCTAGACACTTCATCCAGCCTGTCTAGGGCTGCTTTCCAACTCTTTTGATCTCTCTCTGCCCGAAATTTCTTCAATTTTTCCGTCTCTATTTCACGCTGCTTGGGATCTACCTTGAGCAGATTGGTGGGCGGCGGTTCTTCCATGGTGTATCTGTTGATCCCGACATAAACGCGTTCGTTGGACTCTATTTCCTTTTGAAAACGATAGGCGCTATCCTGAATCTCTTTCTGGACGTATCCATCCTCTATGGCCTTCAAAGTGCCGCCCATGGCGTCAATCTTTTTTATGTAATCATCAATTTCAGCCTCAATTCGATCAGTAAGAGCTTCCACATAGTAAGAGCCCGCCAACGGATCAATGGTGTCAGCAGCGCCGCTCTCCTCAGCGACAACCTGCTGGGTTCTGAGGGCAACAGTTACCGCTTCCTCAGTGGGGAGACACAGCGCTTCATCATAGGAGTTGGTGTGCAGGGACTGAGCACCACCGTACGCTGTGGCCAGGGTCTGTAGAGCCACCCTGACTATATTGTTCAACGGCTGCTGAGCGGTGAGGGTTACACCCCCGGTCTGCACGTGATAACGCATCATCATGGAACGAGGATTCTCTGAGCCGAACCGCTCCTTCATCACCCGGGCCCAGTAGCGCCGTCCGGCTCGAAACTTGGCCACCTCTTCCAGCACATTGGTAAAAGCGTTATAGAAAAAGGAAAGGCGTGGGGCAAAGGAGTCCACCTCCATTCCTCGATCAATGCAGGACTGTACATAGGTAATGCCATTGGCAATGGTGAAGGCCATTTCCTGGGCAGCGGTAGAGCCTGCCTCGCGAATATGGTAGCCACTGATGCTGATAGTGTTCCACCGGGGCACGTGTTCGTAGCAGTATTTAATTAGATCAACGGTGAGACGCATGGATGGGAGGGGCGGATAGATGTATTGGCCTCTGCAGATAATCTCTTTGAGTATGTCATTCTGGACAGTGCCGCCAACTTTGCTGTAAGGAACACCTTGTTCTTCGGCGAGGGCAAAATACATGCCCAGCAAGACCGTGGCCGGGGCATTGATGGTCATTGAGGTGGTCACTTTGTCCAAGGGTATCTGATCAAAAAGAACCCTCATGTCATCAACAGAATCAATGGCAACTCCGACCTTGCCCACTTCTCCCATGGAGAGGGCATGGTCGGAGTCGTAGCCGGACTGAGTTGGTAGATCAAAGGCGACACTTAGACCAGTCTGCCCCTGCTCAAGCAGATAGCGATAGCGTTCATTGGTCTCGCGCGCGGTACCAAAGCCGGCATACTGACGCATGGTCCAAAACCGCCCTCTATACATGGTGGGTTGCACGCCCCGGGTAAAGGGATACTCTCCCGGAAAACCCAGCTTGCTATCATAATCAAAGTCGGCCACTTCTAGAGGTGTATAAAGACGCTCCACCTCCTCGCCGGAGATGGTGGTGAAAGTGGTCTTTCTCTCCGGAAACTTGGCACAAGTCTTCTCAACTGGGCCGCAGTCCCACTTCTCCTTCTCGGTCTCGATAGTCTTTAGCTTTTCCTTGTCAAACATGATTCCTCCTCTCTGAATAATCGTGCTGGCTCAGCAAAAGGTGTATTCTTGTCAAATCGTCAATATCAATT
>CBFDBW010000366.1:0-3370 GCA_965603145.1 uncultured Syntrophobacterales bacterium | reverse complement strand
GAGTCAGAGAACTCTGCCAAGGCACAGAATGCCCTGGCAATATTCATTCCCCATTGCCTGGGAGCCATGATTTTGCTCATGGTCTGGCAGTTCAACTCCTACGCCAAGCCGGCGATAATTTTCATCACCATTCCGCTGGTGCTGATTGGGGCTGCGCCGGGACTGCTGCTCACCGGGGCCTTTTTTGGCTTCATGGCTATTCTCGGTTTTCTCAGTCTGGCGGGTATTATCATCAACAATGCCATTGTCCTGCTGGATTCGATTCAAAATGAAATCGATGCAGGGGCAAAGCCTTACGATGCGGTCTTAACCGCCTGTCTAACCAGATTCAAACCGGTGCTCATGACCACGCTGACGACCATTCTCGGGCTGGTCTCCCTGATGATCCCGCCCGATCCCATGTTTTTTGCCATGGGTGTAGTGATCAGCTTCGGCCTTGCCGCCGGCACCCTGCTGACCCTGGTTTTGGTCCCGGTGCTATACAGTGTGTTTTTTAAGGTGAAAGCAGAGGAAAGAGTAACGCCGTAGTCAGTGTGGGACGTTCTCAGAAATGGAGCGAAGGTTTGTTCTAAAGATCAAATTCACTTTGGAGTACTGGAGTATTGGAGTGATGGAGTAATGGGAAATGAGGAAAAACAGAAACCGGGGGTACCAAAAGCTTAGAGTCTGGAATGACGCGGTTGAATATTACAAAGAAACATGTAAGGTTTTTAGAAAATTTCCCTATGAATTGAAGCGGGTGGCGAACCAAGCTATAGCGTCAAGTGATTCCATCCATCGCAATATTTCAGAAGGCTATTGCAGGCGCACCATCAATGATTACTTAAGATTCCTTTACAATAGCACTTGGGTCTTTGGGTGAATCAGTCTCAGGGCTTCACGCCTATCGAAATGCAAATCAGATCACTGAAGATGAATTTCAACTTCTAGACACCCTGGCATACAAGCTGGAAAATGGATTACTAAAGCTCGTTGAAAGTTTAGAAGACAAAAGAGACCGCGAAGAGTGGATAGATCATCTCCTGATCAAAGAAAGCAATCTTGTTTATATGTCCTAAGTAAAACAATACTCCAGTACTCCACCCCTCCAATACTCCACTACTCCAACACTCCAACACTCCAACACTCCAATACTCCATTATCTCTTTATCGGTTCTACCCCAGCCGTATTGAAGAATTCCTGAAGTCTCTGAAACCATTCCTCCCTTTCTGCCTGAGTCATGAGGAAATCGAATCTACCAGCAGCACGCTCCACATCCATCCAATCAATGAGGAAGTTGTAGACCGCATTTTCAGCATCCTGATCCGCTCTCAGGGACGAGTTCTGGGCGTCCAATAAATCAACAATGGAGACCAGGCCGCGCACATACTGATCCGTCACCAGTTCGAGATTCTTCTGCGCTGCCTCCGCGGCAGAACGGGAAAGGTTGATGTTGGGATAGGATGCGGAAGCCTCGTGCAGGGCTGAGCGGACTCGTTGATCTATCCGCTCTGCTGTCGCCTGTCGTTCCAGTTGGAGCCGTGACAGTTCTTCTCTCGCCCGTTTGATGGTCGCAAATTTGCCTCCACCCTCCACCAAGGGAAAAGTGGCAAAAACCCCTACACTCCAATCAGTGTCGTCTAAGTTCGATTGAGAACTACTTCTTTTCCCTTCTCCACTTTCTGCCAACAACTCAGAAACAGTGCCCTGGGCGGCAAAAGACGGCAGCCAGAAGGCTCGCTTGGCATTTACCAGGATTCGCTCCTGGGCACCGATGGCAGCGTCGAAGCCGAGGAGCTCGGGAGCGACTCTTAACCCTTCTTCCACCACGTAATCACGGTAAATGCGAAAGTTTCTCGGATTATCCACATAGGGCAAAAGGCGTGGGTCACTCACGATGAGGAGCGGATCTTGGAGATCTGTCTCGATGGTTGCAAACTGTTCTTCCAGGTGCCGGTTGAGCAACCGGTTCAACCGATTTTCAGTCCGACGGGTTCTGGCTTGGGCGAAGAGCACATTTGCCCGGTTTCTGGAAATCTCACTCTGCCAGCGAAACTCTTCGGAACGGTTGGCAACGCCAACGGAAACCCGCACCAGAGCACGCTCCAGGTTGGCACGGGTCAATCTCAAATTGTCTTTTTCCACCCGCTCCAGGGTTTTGGCCCGCAACACATCGAGGTAGGCGACCGCCGCGTTCCGGATAGTGTCGAGTTCCACCGTGTCACGTTGCTCTTCACGGGAAGTCTGGAGCTTTTTTTCCACTGAGTAGTTTGACCAGGAGTCTTCGTCGTAAAGAAGTTGGGTGGCGGTGACTGAACCTGTAAAAGAGCGCTCGGGCGTCACGCCACCACTCGTTTCCGCCCTGTCGTCATCAATTACTGCCCCTCGGGCGTCAAGGTCTATCTGTGGCAGCAAGGAAGAGCGGGCCTGGTTTACCACCTGTTCGCCGGCGGCAACATTTCTGTTCTGTGCAGCCAGATCCAGGTTGGCGGCAATAGCCTCGCGCACTGCACTTTCCAGAGAAAGTTTCCGCTCCACTCGTTCCACTTGCTCGTTTAGCAATTCTGCTTCGGTGAGTGCACTCCATGATGGGTAGAATCCGATGGCTCGGCCGGTGGCCATGTTTATGGTGAGCTTTTCACCAACGGGAAACGCTACCTTGAGAGTACTGGCTTTCTCCCCCAGGAGGATTCGTTGCACGTTCAAGGCAATTCTTCGAGTGAGGCGAGAGATTTCCGATTTGGGTGCAGCGCTGGCGAGCACGCCGGCTTCAACATCTGCTCCACCCAGAAGGGAGAAGCTTGGCAGCTTTCTTAAGATTAAACCGTATAAAAGCTTGCGGAATTCTCCAGGTGGAAGCTGCGCAAGAGGGAACAAGTAAACTGCATCGGTGTCAGAAGGAAAAGCAGCCAAAGCCTGGTCAGCGGAGAATTCGACCGGAACAATATTTATGTCGATGGTATATTCCTGGGCAATACGACGGAAGTACTTCTCAAGCCAGGGAATAGACTCTACAGCGTTCCTGGAGGTGAGAACCACCAGGCTGCGGAAAGGAACCATTTCTCGAAAAACTCTGATATCTCGTTCAAAGCTGATGAATGGATCGATGTAGCTGAGGTTCTTGACTCCACTGGAACCGTCCTTGAGAGGCAGGTTTTGCAACTTGGCATCAACCACGACGGCGGCAACCACCGGCTTCGGCAGTTTCCCTTTCTGGCACACGTAGTTCGTTGCTAGATGACCGAGGGTAATTACTAGATCAACCTTTGGGTCAGCCAGCAACGTGTCTACGGCCTTTTTGATATCGGCATCCTTCCAGTTACCATGAACTGTCATCTGGGCCGGAAAGCGAACGTCAAATTCCCTTTCAGTGACCCTGAGAATTTCTTC